>NZ_BAAARV010000122.1:0-4229 GCF_039532525.1 Dactylosporangium salmoneum | reverse complement strand
TGGTTCAGCGTCGCCGCGGTCACGCCCGGCTTCGCCACGTAGAACTGGTTGATCCCGAGCGAGGTGCCGGGGGTCTGCCCGTTGATCCAGGTCGCACCCGAGGAGTTCGTCCGCAGCGACGGCACGAACACCCGGTAGCCGCTCGCGTCGGCGTAGAGGTACGGCTTCTCCTGCGTCACCGGCGAGGTGGCCAGGGTGGTGTACGGCGGGTTCGGGAACGAGTTGGCCGGAGCACCCTGCACGCCCGAGAACACCATGTTCCACACGGAGCCGTTCCAGCTGCCGATGGTGGAGTCACGGGTGAACCACTGCTGCTGCGAGCAGGGGTTGATGTTGCCGCTGACGCGCGAGTCGGCGATGTAGCCACCCGAAGCCCAGCCGCAGTTCGGCGAGGCGAGGGTCATGCCGCCGTGCACGTCGATGCGGCGGAACGGCGCGGCCTGCGCGACGGCCCAGCGGTCCACGCCGGACACCGGGTAGACCGACAGGTTCTCCGCGGAGCGCCAGAAGTTCTGGGTGGCGTTGCCTGCCATCCAGCCCGCGTCGACGGTGATGTCGCCGTGGATCTGCACGTCCTGCGGGTTCTGGCCGAGGCCGTTGATCGACGTGTAGAAGCCGATCTGCGCGTTCAGGCCGCTGTAGGAGCCCGGCTTGAACAGGAACTGGTAGCGCTCGGTGCCGAACTGGTTCTGCTCCTGCTGGGTGAAGATCTGGTCCAGCTTCGCCTGGATCGTCGCCGAGGACTGGCTCGGGTCGAACACGATCACGTTGGCGCCGAGGTCACCGCCGCCCGGCAGCTGCGGGCCGGTGGGCGTCGGGGTCGGGCTGGTCGTCGGCGACGGCGACGAGGACGTCGGGCTGCTGCCGCCGGCGTTGACGATGAGCTCCCAGATCGAGTACCCGTAGCCGGTGCCGCGCGCGGTGCCGTACACCCGGATCCAGCGACCCGAGCCGCTCAGCCCGCTGAGCGTCTGGTTGCCGCCGGTGGCGCCGGTGACCGTCTTGATGGTCGTCCAGTTGGTGTTGTCGGTCGACGTCTGGATCTGGAAGTCCTTGCCGTAGGCGGCTTCCCAGTTGATCGTGACCTGGCAGATCTGCTGGACCGAGCCGAGGTCGACGCGCAGCCACTGCGGGTCGCTGGCCGCGCTGGACCAGCGGGTGCCGCCGTTGCCGTCCACGGCCGCGGAGGCCGGGGTGCCGGCGTTCTCGGTGCTGGAGGCGTCAGCCGTCTTGCCCTGCGCCACGTTGGCGGTGGTGTCGCACGGCCCCGAGGTCGGGTTGCTGCCGAACGAGCCGTAGACCTGGAACTCCCACAGGGAGTAGCCGTAGCCGGTGGCCCGGGCGGTGCCGTTCATGCGCACGTAGCGGCCGCTGCCCGTGACGTTCAGCGTCTGCGTGCCGCCGGTGCCGGTGGTGGTCGAGTAGACGTTGGTCCACGCGTTGCCGTCGTTGGAGGTCTGGATCTGGAAGGCCGTCGCGTACGCGGCCTCCCAGTACAGCTTCACCTGCGAGATCGTGGCGGTCTGGCCCAGGTCGACCTGGATCCACTGCGGGTCGCTGAAGGCGCTGGACCAGCGGGTCCCGGTGGTGTTGCCGTCGAACGCCGCGGACGCGGCGGTGCCGGCGTTCTCGGCCGACGACGCCGTGGCCGTCTTGCCCTGCGAGAGCAGGGTGTCGGCGGCGGAGGCGGTCAGCGTCGTGGTGACGGCGTACGTCGCCAGCACCACGACGGTGGCGATGGCGGCGAGGATGAGATTTCGGCGGCGGCGGTTCGCCGTTGGCGGTGCGGCGGTGTGCATTCTCTGCTCCTGATCCAGGGCATCGTCGGCAGCCGGAACTCACCACCGCGGCGGCGGTGGCTTGTTGGCACTTGTGTTCCGGCAGACGGGGTGTCAGGCTCACCAGACCGGGAACGGGCGGCCCGGGAACCGGGGGTGGGGTTGGGAGAGCGCTCTCCCAAGGACGAGAGTTATCCGCCGAGCCCGCCCTGTCAAGAGGTCCACGGTTCCGGAACTGAAATTTAGAGAGCGCTCTCCTGGAGTGAGCCCTCGTATCGAATTCTGTAATCGATCCCCGCGTCCCGGGCGAACCTGGCCACGGCCTCCGAAAACGCCGCGTTTCGATCGCTGCCGACGGCCTCGAAGGCCCGGTCGACGATGAGCACCGTGAACGGCAGGGCCGTCAGCAGATCCAGCCGGACGGTCCGGGTGCCGGTGTGGTCCAGCGCGAAGCCGGCCCCGGCCGCGCGCAGCTCGGTCATCGCCCGCCGCACCGCGTCGTCGTCGGCGAGCTGGGCGGCCGGCAGCGCGAGCGTGACCTCGGCCGGCGCCACCCCGGCCTCGGCCAGCAGGGCGAGCAGCTCGGCGGCGAACCCGGGCGAGACCAGCGCGGCCCGCCCGACCTCGATCGTGCACGGCTGGACCGCGGCCGCGATCGCCCGGCGCAGGTCCGAGCGCCGCGACTCCGGAGTCATCAGCAGGCCGCTGAGGTCCGGGGTGTACCGCGCGTACGTGCCCTTCCCGCGCTTCTTCGCCGCGTACATGGCGATGTCGGCGTGGCGGAGCAGGTCCTGCGCGTCGTCGCCGGCCGGCCGGTCGGCCACCCCGACGCTCGCGGTCACCGTGAGCACGTGCCCGTGGCTGCGCACCGGCGCCGCGAGCTCGCCGATGATCCGCTCGGCCAGGGCGGCCAGCATGTGCTCGTCCTCGAGGTCCGGCAGCAGAATGGCGAACTCGTCGCCGCCGAGCCGGGCCACCAGGTCGCCCGGGCGGACCGCGGCCCGCAGCCGGCGGCCGACCTCGATCAGCAGGCCGTCGCCGACCGGGTGGCCGAGCGTGTCGTTGACCGCCTTGAAGTCGTCCAGGTCGACCAGGACGGCCGCGGCCGCGGCCTCCAGGCGCTCGTTGAACAGCGCCCGGTTGGGCAGGCCGGTCAGCGCGTCGTGGGTGGCCTGCTCGTGCAGCAGCCACTGGTGCTCGCGCACCGCGCGCAGCAGCCCGTCGTTGTCCCGGAAGGCGAGCAGCTGCCGGGCCACCACGACCCCGTTGGCCACGACCGCGCCGATGACCACGGGCAGGGTGCCGGCGCCGGTGGCGGCCACCGCGACGAGCAGCAGGTTGACGGCGGCGATGGCGAAGTACGGCAGTACCGAGTAGGGCCGCCGCCGCGGCGGGACGCCCGCGGCGCCCGGCGCGACCCGGCGCCACTGCAGCACCCCGGCCGCGGCCACCAGCACCGCCTCGGCCGTGGTGATCACGTCGGAGACGCCGGCCAGGCGCGGGCTCTGCAGCACCGGCACGAGGGCCGAGCCGAGCGAGCCGAGCAGCACGACGAGGGCGAGCGTCTGCAGGGCCCGCACGTCGACGACGGCGGTGCCGACCAGGATCAGCTTGACCACGGCCAGCACCGCGAGCAGGCACAGCACGCTCAGTACGAGCAGGCCGAGCACCTTGGGCAGCGGGGCGTCGGTGGCCACGATCGGGCGCAGCACGAAGTGCCACAGGAAGGTGGCCGAGCAGACCAGCACGGTGGCCGCGTCGAGGCCCAGCCGCAGCCAGTCGCCCCGGCTGCGGCTGCGGGTGGGCAACCGCAGCAGCGCCCAGAGCACGAGCATGAGGGCGACGCTGAGCAGGACCACCGCGCCGGTGAGCACCGCGCCGGTCTTGCGCCCGCCGAGGCTGGCCTCGGTGAGCGGCTTGGTCGCCGGCGCGATGAGCACCGCGGCGATCGCCATGTGCCGCCAGAACCGGCGGCCGGCGGGGTTGAGGCCGGGCGCGCGGGAGGCCACGAAGAGGAAGCCGCCGCCGATCGCGATGCCGACGGCGCCGGGCACCCAGCCGAGCAGGGTGAGCCGGTCGAAGCCGAAGAACCGCGCGATGCCCCAGCCGATGGCGAGCGCGAAGAGCGGAACGTAGAGGGCGAGCAGCCGGCTGGTCCTCACCGCCTGTCATCACCGCCTTCGCCCCCGGCCGGCAGTTTCCGGCCGCCATACCTTCGGCTGAACAAGTGCAGAGATGAGCGCTCTCGTCCCCCGATCGTGGACGTGCGCACAGGGTAGCGCCCTGTGCGCGCCACGATCCAGTATGTCGGAATAGAGGATCAATACTCAGTTTCCCGCCCGACCGGCCGATACCGCGAGCATGAGCGGTATGTGGCGGCCGCCTAAGAGAGCGTTGTGATACCTCGGCGTGATCTTCGCTAACCCTGTCAGGGAAGATCACGTCTGTGTC
>NZ_BAAARV010000121.1:0-4310 GCF_039532525.1 Dactylosporangium salmoneum | reverse complement strand
GCACGCGGCGGCACGGGCGGCACGCGGCGGCACGGGCGGCACGCGGCGGCACGGGCGGCACGCGGTGGCACGGGCGGCACGCGGTGGCACGGGCGGCACGCGGTGGCACGCGGCTCGGTGGCACAGCGGGCACGGGACCTCGGAAGGGGCTGCGGCGGTTCGCCGGCGCGCTCGGGGAGCGGCCCACGACGCAGCTCAATGGCGAACAGCTTGCGCGCCGCGCGGACGCGCTTACGATCGGCGGGACGCGCCGTCCAGAGCGTCCGGGAGCACCCGGGCGCGGACGCGGGCGGCAGTGGCGGATCCGGGGCGCGGTCCCGGAGCGCACCAGCTGGAAGGATTGCCAGTGCCCGATTCGACCATACCCGCCAGCCCGCCGGAGCCGGAGGACTCGGCCGGCAGCCACGCCATCCCCTCGGGAACCCCGGATAGCCCTCCGGAGCACGGCCAGGGCGGCCGCGAAGCGCCGACCCCTCCCGCGCCCCAGGAGCCGCAGGGTCCCCCGCCCACGCAGCCGAGCGCCACGAGCAGCGGCGGCGGCCGCGGCGGCTGCATGACGGCGATGATCGGCCTGTTCGTGTTCATCGCCGCATTGCTGGGGATCGCGACCCAGCTGTAGGTCCCGGCCACCGCGCGCTGTGAGCCTCCAACGGCGCCGGCCGCAGGAAATGTTCTATGGGCGACGCGCCCGCGCGGCATCGGCCGGCGCGGGCGCGAACCGTTTGTGGCCCCGAGCCGAGGTCGGCTGTCTACGCGCCATCTGACAGATAGCTCTCACACGGCCGTTGACGGGCCCGGCCAAGGCCGGTGGGCCACGGACGGCTCATCGCGACCGGACGACGCTGTCAGGCCGACCGGCGATGCCCCCGCGCGGCCGGGCGGGTGCCGGCCGAGACGGGCGGGTGCCGGCCGAGGGCGCCGTCGAAAGGGCTGCGGAAGGCGAGCACGGTCCGGACTCGAGTGGCGCACGGCACAGCAAGCGCGGAAGGGGCGCGTCAGGGAGGTACCAAACGAAAAAGGCCGCACCTCCGAAGAGGTGCGGCCTTACGTGGTAGCCCCGACCGGATTCGAACCGGCGCTACCGCCTTGAGAGGGCGGCGTCCTGGGCCGCTAGACGACGGGGCCCCAGTACTAACCAACGTGCGGTGGAACAATACAGCACCGCGATCTTGCTGCGGTGCTGGGGTACCAGGACTCGAACCTAGACTAACTGAGCCAGAATCAGTCGGGCTGCCAATTACCCCATACCCCATCGGCGCTCACTTACCGCGCCGGAAGAGAACTTTACCGGAGGTCTCGTGTCACGCCAAATCGGTTGTCGGCGACACGCCTAATCCAAGGTCAGGACCCTGTTGCTGAGCGCGCCGATGCCCTCGATCGAGACCACGACCTCGTCGCCGGCCGCCATCGGGGAGACCCCGGCGGGGGTGCCGGTGAGGATCACGTCGCCCGGGAGCAGCGTCATCACGTGTGACACATATGACACCAGGGTCGGCACGTCGAACACCATGTCCTTCGTGCGACCGAGCTGGCGGACCTCCTCGTTGACCTCGCAGCGCACCTCGACGTCGCTGACGTCCACGCCGGTCACGATCCACGGGCCGATCGGACAGAAGGAGTCGAAGCCCTTCGCGCGGGTGAACTGCACGTCCTTGCGCTGCAGGTCGCGCGCGGTCACGTCGTTGGCGCAGGTGTACCCGAAGATGGCCGCCGCCGCGCCCGCGCGGTCGACCCGGCGCGCGCCGGTGACCCCGATCACGACGGCGAGCTCGGCCTCGTGCTCGACCTGCTGGGACTGCGGAGGCAGCCGGATCGCGTCGTTCGGGCCGATGATCGAGGTGGACGGCTTGAGGAAGAGCAGCGGCTCCTTGGGCACGTCGTTGCCCAGCTCCGCCGCGTGGTCGGCGTAGTTACGCCCCACGCAGACGACCTTGCTGGGCAGGATCGGCGAGAGCAGCCGCACGTCGGCGACGGCCCAGCGCTGCCCGGTGAACCGCACCTCCCCGAACGGGTGCCCCTCGATCTCCGCGACGGTCAGGCCCGCCAGCCCTGCCGAGGGCTCACCCTCGACGACTCCGAACGACATGCCACTGCTGTGGGCGAAACGAGCGATACGCACGCTGGAAATCTACTCCGCCCACACATGGCGCTCCACGAACGCGTTGCGGAACGTGCCCCGCGGGTCGAGCCGCTCGGCGAGCGCGACGAAGTCACTGGTGCGCGGAAGCCGCGGTGCGCGCCGGAAGACCTTGCCCCAGTGCGGCCGCGCCCCGAGCGGTGCAAGCTCCGCCTCCAGCGCCTCAACCGCCCGAAGAACAAGATCATTATTCGGTACCCAGGTGAAGTGCAACGCCACGCTGTCGCGCTCGTAGTGCGGGCTGAGCCACAGCCCGTCCGCCGCGACCGTGCGGATCTCGGAGATCTGCAAGGCGGGAACGACCAGGTCACGCACCCGTTCCACGGCGGCGAAGGCGGCGACCGCGTCCGCGCGCGCCACGAAGTACTCAGACTGCAGCTCGTCGCCGGCGCTCGGGGTGAACTCGAGCCGGAAGTGGGGCAACCGCGCGTGCCAGGGCCCGGGCACGCCGCCCTGCTCGGTGCAGTTGACCGGCGACATGGCCGCGATCGGGTGCCGCGCCCCGGCGGCCGGTCCGGCCCCGAACAACTCGGCCGGCGCGGGCGCGTCCCCCTCGCGGCGCTTGATCCACACCTGGTCGACCGTGTCGCCTCGCCAGCCGGTAAAGAGGCTCACGCTGTATCCCGCGCCCGCGATCTCCTCCCAGTGCGCGTCGAGCTGCGCGCGCGGGAGCCGCTCGAAGACGTGCTGGCTCACCTGGTACGCCGGGACGACGTCCAGCGTCACCCGCACCACGACGCCGAGCGCCCCGAGCGCGACCACGCTGCCGGGGAAGTCCGCGTCCCCGCGCCCGAGCGACACCAGCTCGCCCCCGCCGGTCACGATCTCCACCCCGGCGACAGCGGTGGCCAGATTCCCGAGTCCGACGCCCGACCCGTGCGTGGCCGTCGCGACCGCGCCGGCCACAGAGATGTGTGGCAGCGACCCGAGGTTGTGCAGCGCGTACCCGGCGGCGTCCAGCTCCCGCGCCAGTTCCCCGTATCGGACCCCACCCGCGACGCTGACCGTCCCCCGCTCGCGGTCGATGCGAATGTCGGCCGGGAGCCCGGCCACGCTGATCAGGTCCCCGGGCGTGTCCGCGATCGGGTTGAAGGAGTGCCCGGTCCCGAGTACCCGCGCCCGCGCGGCCCCCGCCACGATGCGCTGCACCTGCTCGACCGTTTCGGGGCGGTGCACCCTCGCCGGGCCGAACTCGATGTTGCCGGCCCAGTTCTTCAGCCGCTCGGCCATCTCGTCTCCTCGCCATGCCGCGATCCGGGCCGGCCGCTACCGCGCGGCGACCGCCGGGCCGTGCCCTCGCCTCGGTGGCGGCCGGCCCGGAGCCATACTGCCCGGCGGCGCGCCGCCTTGGCCATGGTCGCCTTCCCGACCGCCCGGATGCCGGACCACGCCGGAGTTCGGAGTGCCGGGCCTGGCCGGTCAGCCGCAGCTGGGCATGGTCCGGAAGACACACCCGCTCCTGCCTGCGCCGAGGGCGCGGAAGCGCGGCTGGTACATCGTGCTGGCCGCGGGCGTTCTCGGCGTGTTCGTGTTCTGCGGCATCGTGATCGCGGCCGCCGGGAACACCGGTTCGCCGTCGAGGACCGAGGACATGTCGCGCAACGGCGCGCTGGCCGCGCCGATCAGCGAATCGGCCGCCGCGGCCCCCTCGCCCGCGACGGCCGTCCTCCCGCCGACGACCGCTGCCCGCGGCCAGCACCGGGGCGCTCGCGGCCGGCACGGGGGCGACCGCGGCCGGCACGGGGGCGACCGCACCCGCCGTGAGTACCGCGCCCACGACGGCGGGTGGGGAGCCGACCACGAAGGCCCCTATCACCAAGCGGCCGACTACCAGGCCGCCGGCGACGAAGCCGGCGACCGCTCGCACGGCGACCCCACCCGCGCCCGAGCCAATGCTGGCCACGGCGGTGTCGCCAAGGCGGCGGTAGCCCCGGAGCCGATGCGGAGCACGACGGTGGTCGCCGGGGCGGCATCGCCACGACCGCCGTCGGGTGCGATGCCGGCCCCGTCCGCCCCTCCCCTGCCGTGCGTAACGGTCGCGCCGGCGATCTCGGTGCCGTGGCCGCAGTGTGGCGCCTGACGCGGTGCCGCCGCGACCGTGGCGCCTGAGAGAGCGTTGTGATACCTCGGCGTGATCTTCGCTAACCCTGTCAGGGAAGATCACGTCTGTGTC
>NZ_BAAARV010000120.1:45863-114540 GCF_039532525.1 Dactylosporangium salmoneum | reverse complement strand
CCGCTATGTGCGCAAAGTCCGTGTCGTTACGCCACGGCCTATCGAACTTGGTGAGATCACCTCAATGGACCGCCGACGCCGATTCCTCGGACGCCTCGACGACAATTGCCCGCATCAACCACCGGCATCGACAGTCGATGACGTCCTCGGCTCCTGCCAGCCGTTCACCGCCTCTGATGGGCGCGCAGCCAGGGGGTACCCACACGCGCCACCGCAGTTGGCGGGCGGGCGGAGGCTCCGCCGCAAAGAGCAGGCGGGCGCGGGCGCGCGGAAGCGGCGCGGCCAGGACAGAGGCAGGAGCGGGAGCAAGGGCGCGAACAGGAACGCGAGCAGGAGCGGGAGCGGAAGAAGAGGCGGGAGCCGGAGCGCGAGCAGGAGCAGGGGCGCGAGCAGGAGCAGGGGCGCGAGCAGGAACGGGAACGGGAGCGCGACCCGCGCGGGGGTGGATCAGGTGGGGTCGGCGGGGCGCATTGGGACGAGTAGGTAGCGCAGCGTGCCGGTCGGGGTGGTCACCTCCGTCGCGCGCAGGGCGGGCTGGAGGTGCAGGTGGACGGTCTCGCCCGGGAAGGTGCGCAGCGCGTCGGACAGGAAGCGGGCCTGGTAGGAGCGTACGGCGCGGCCCGAGCGGACTGCGGCCTTCACTGTCTCCTCCGACTCGCCGCGTAGCGGGTCTGCGGCGCGGACCAGGAGGGCGCCGTCCAGGGTTTCCAGCGTCAGGCGGCCCTGCTGGCCCGCGTAGGCGGTGGCGCGCTCCACGGCGTGGGACAAGGCGTCGGCGTCGACCTCGATTGTGCACTCCGGGGTGACGTCCAGCAGGCGGTCGAACTGGGCGTCGGGGTAGGCGTCGCCCAGGGTCGGGGTGGTCACGCTGCCGCCTGGCCAGGACAGGGCGAAGACGTCCGGGGTGCTGTGCAGGGCGACCTCGTCGGTGCGGGACAGGGTGGGGGCGATGCGGGTCAGCAGGGCGGCCGGGACGAGGGTGTCGAAGGCGACCGCCGGGGCGATGGGGACGGTGGCGGCGGCCAGCCGGTAGCGGTCGGTGGCCAGCAGGGACAGGACGCCGTCGGCGGCGCGCAGGCGGACGCCGGTGAAGATGGGCAGGGCGTGCTCGCGGGAGGCGGCGCCGGCCACCGCGGCGGCGGCGGTGCGCAGGGCGGGGGCCGCGACGCGGGCGGTGGGCGGGGGCAGGTCGGCGAGCGGGGGCCAGGCGTCGGGGAGGGCCGGCAGGGCGAAGCGGGCGCCGGTGACCCGCACGGCCAGGCGGCCGCCCTCCGCGGTCAGGCGGGCCTCCGGGGCATCCAGGCCGGCCAGTGTTTCCGCCAGGCCCCGGCGGGACACCAGGGTCTCGCCGGCGGCGTGCACGTTGGCCGGCACTCGCAGGCGGACGGTGAGCGAGCCGTCGGTGGCCGTCAGCGCCAGCCCGTCGTCCTCCGCGCGCAGCAGGGTCGCGGCGTGGACCGGGTGCGGCGAGCGGCCGGTGAGCAGCCGGACCACGAGCGCGGCGGCATCGGCGAGGAGGCGGATGGGGGCGGTGACGTCGAGGGTCATGGGGGGAACATAGTTGGGGGGTACGACAAAAAATCGGCTCAGGACGCGACGGCCCGGAATGCGCGCAGCCGCAGGCCATCGCCGCACCCGCGAGCATCGGGTTGAGCAGCCCGGCCGCCCGACGACGTTATGGGCGAACGCCCAGAACAGGTTGCCGCGGATGGTGCCGAGCGTCGAGCCGACCAGCCGGATGGCGTCCACGGCGGCGAGGAGACCGGGACGTACCAACGTCAGATCCGCCGCTGAGGGCTCACGTCACGAGTACGGCAACGCCACCAGCGAGAGCACATGGCGGGCCGGACTGCCGGGCGGGGCGGCCAGCACGAGGTCGGTGCCGTGGGCCCGGTGGCGGGCGGCGAGCGTGTGCAGGACCGCGACCCCGGCGCTGGCCAGGTGCGTCACGCCGGCCAGGTCGACGGTCAGCGGCAGGGTGCCGCCGCGCGAGCGGTGCAGCAGGTCGTGCTGCACCCGGTCCGCGCTCCCCGCGTCGATCGGCCCGGCCAGCACCACCCGGCCCGGGTTCCGGGCATCGTCCACGATGGACAGTTCGGGGCCGGCCGCGGGCGCCGGGCGCGGGCGCGGCTCGGGGGCGGACCGGCCCAGCAAGGCGGCCGGGCGGGTCAGGCGGTGGCGCAGGGTGACCACGGTACCGTCGCCGGATCGATCCAGACTGAGGTCGTCCACGAGCTGCGCGGACAGGGCCAGGCCGCGCCCGCGCGGGGAGACCCTCTGCGGCTCCCGCCAGGCGCCCCGGCCGGTGACGGTGACCTCGGCCGCGCCGGCGTCGGTGAGCCGGGCCACGACCCCGACCTGCTCGGCGGGGCCGGAGTGCTCGACCGCGTTGGTCACCAGCTCCCCGACGGCGTGCTGGAGGGCGAACGCGTCCTCGTCGGTGACGCCGAGGGCCTCCAGCCAGGCGCCGAAGGTCTTGCGCAGCGCGCCGAGCCGGGTCAGGTCGGCCGGCACGTCGGCGCGCAGCGGCTCTGGCGGCGCGACCAGCTGGGCGGCCAGCAGCGTGATGTCGTCGCGGTAGCCGCTGGCGCGCACCAGCAGCTCGACGGTCTGCGTGCAGGCCCGCTCGGCCGGAGACGCCTCCGGGGCGTGCAGGGCGCGGCCGGCCACCGCGTCGGCGGCGACCCGGGCCAGGTCGTCCGCGGCCTCCTCGGCGGTGCGGCCGGGGCGCTCGATGATGCCGTCGCTGTAGAGCAGCAGCACGTCGCCGGGCGCCAGCCGCGCGGTCGCGACCGGGAACGCGCCGCCGGTGCCGAGCGGGGCGCCGCCCGAGACGGGCAGGTAGCGTGCCTCGCCCGCGGCCGAGACGACCAGCGGCGGCGGATGGCCGGCGGTGCAGTACGCGAGGTCGCCGGTGGTGACGTCGAGGACGGCCACGCAGGCGGTGGCGGCCCGGGCGGACGGCACGCGGCGGGCCAGGCGGTCGGCGGCGGCGAGGGCGGCGGCCGGGCGGGCCCCGTCGTCGAGCCGGTCCTGCAGCACGGCCCGCAGCTGGCCCATGACCCCGGAGGCGGTGACCCCGTGGCCGACCACGTCGCCGACGACGAGCGCGACGGACCCGCCCGGGCGCGGCACCGCGTCGAACCAGTCGCCGCCCGCGGCCGCGTCCGCCCCGGCCAGCAGGTAGCTGGCGGCCACGCGCACGCCCGGCAGCAGCGGCAGCCCGCGCGGGAGTAGCGCCTGCTGCAGCGCGTCGACGACGTCGCGGGCCTGGCGGTACTGCTGCTGCATGTCGGCGGCGTGCCGCTCGGCCGACAGCCGGGCCAGGACCAGGCCGGTGACGTCGACGCCGCCGCCGATAACGCCGCGGATGCGCCCGTCCGGGTGGCGCCAGGGCGTGATGCTGAAGTCAGCGAAGATCTCCCGCACCGAGCCGTCGGGCAGGGTGATGTGCGCGCGCCAGCGCTCGCCGGTGACGGGTTCGCCGGTGCGGTACACCTGCTGGTATAGCTCGATCCACTGCTGGCCGGCCAGGTCGGCGAGGGCCTCGCCCAGCGGGCGGCCGAGCACGTCGCGCCCCTCGAACAGCGCGCGGGACGCCCCGTTGAGGCCGGCCACGGTCAGCTCCGGGCCCTCGCAGGCGATGAGGATGTAGGGCGCCTGCTCGACGGCTGAGCGGATCGGGTCGGCGTCCATGGGCCCATCCTGTCAGGCGTACCTCAGGCCGCACACCGGGCCGGGGTCTAAGCAGGCACGCTGAAGGCCCGCAGGAACTCCGACGGGCCGCGGCGCCAGGCGCGCAGCGCGCGGTCGGCGAACGTGTCCATGGTGTCGCAGATCTCCTCCAGCGGCTCCAGCAGCGGCAGCGCCTCGGGCCGCTCCAGCCCGGCCGCGACCCGCGCGGTCAGGCCCTGACGGGCCAGGCGGAGCAGTTCCCGGGCCAGGTCCCGGGCGCGGTACGGCCCGATGCTGGCCCGCAGCCCGCGTACCGCGACGTCGTCCGCGGCCCGGTCCAGCGCGGGCGCGGTCAGGTCGCACAGCAGCGCACCCGCCGCCGCCCGGGCCCGCGGGTCGTAGGCGAGGCCGGCCCACACCGCCGTGCCGGCGCCGAACCACGGCCACGGCGGCGCGTCCGACAGCCGCGTCTCCAGCGTGCGGCGGACCCGCACGTGCGGCCAGACCTGGCTCAGGTGCAGCTCCCAGTCGGCCTCCGTGGGGTACGTCCCGTCCCCGAAGCCCTCCTCGACCGCCTGCCGGAACGGGATCCGGGGCGCGGCCACGTGCGAGCCGCCGACCAGCCGGTAGATCATCGGCAGGCGCGCCGCCCACTCGACGAGCTCGTCCACGCCCGCACCGGCGTCCAGGGCGGCGCCGAGCACGCCGCAGCGGCGGGGATCAAACCTGCGCCAGTACTGCATCCGCCGCGACAGCGCCCCGGTGTCCGCACCCGCGGCCACCGGCGAGTTCACGAACAGCGCGGCTACCACGGGCGCGGCCCGCACCAGCAACCGCAGCTTGTCCATGAGGTCGTCCTCGGACACGTAGTCCAGGGTCGTCTGTGCCGACAGGATCAGGCCCATCACCTCGTCGGCGTGGCCACCGTCGGGGCCGAGGTCGCGGAAGTACTCCCGCATGACCCGCACCCGGGGCTTGGGGTTCCACGCGATGCCGTCGGCCGCGGCGAAGGGCACGATCCCGCCCGTCGTCAGCGCGATGCCGTGCACGGCGCCGATGCCCGCCGCGGCCAGGAGGTTGTCGCGCACGTCGGCGACCGCGCCGGCGACGGTGGCGAAGGTGGCGGAGGAGTACTCCAGCGCGCCCCCGGTCTCCAGCGTGAACGTGCCGCCGCCGGGCATCGCGACCCCGACGGTGAACGCGCCGTCCAGCACCGGGATGGCCCCGTGCCCGCGCACCAGCCCGTCGAGCAGCGCGAGGGCCTGCGGGTAGGACGCGTTGCGCAGGTTGTTGCGGCAGACCAGCCCGACCTCGACCTCGAGGCCGACCGCCTCGGCCCGCCCGGGCGGCGCTGCGAAGACGCGGCGCAGGTCGAGGCGCGGCACCGTGTCTGTCTGACCCACTCGGGCCTCCTTTGTTAGGCGCGCCCAAGCCCCCGCCCGCCGCCGGAAGACGCCCATAGTAGCCGAGCCTTCCCCGGAGCGTAATCGTCGCAGAGTACGAACTGCGGCTACCCTTTCCGGGGTGGAAGATCGGCAATATCCCCCGGCCGGCCCGTACGAGATCGGTTCCGACGTCTGGCCGGGACTGGCCAAGCTGGCCGAGGAGGCCGGCGAGCTCATCCAGGTGCTGGCCAAGCTCATCGGCGTCTCCGGCCGCGAGCGCTATTACGACGAGTCCGACCTGCGCAAGCGCCTCATCGAGGAGTGCGGTGACCTGACCGCGGCCATCGCCTTCTTCACCGAGACCAACGGCCTGGGCACCGAGGTCGATGCCCGGGCCCGCCAGAAGCTCGCCACCTTCCGGCACTGGCACGACCTGGGATGACCATTTTTTGTCGTACCCCTCGTGCATGATGCCCGCATGTTGCTCCCCATCCTCTTGCGTTCGTGGGGCCCCGACACGTGCGACCCGTCCGACCTGGCCGACTGGCACCCGGGTAACCCCGCCCGCGGCCAGTGCGGCCCGACCGCCCTGGTCGCGGCCGAGGTCCTGGGCGGCACCCTGGTTCACGGCCGGGTGACCGCCGGCGGCGAACTGGCCGGCCACCACTACTGGAACCGCCTCCCCGACGGCACCGACCTCGACCTGACCCGCGACCAGTTCCGTCCCGGCGAGCTCGTCGTCGGCGCCGAGCGGCTCGCCGTGCCGCAGGGCCCGCCGTCCCGCCTGCGGGGCCAGCACGCCCTGCTGCGCCACCGCGTCCTGACGGCGCTGGGCCGGCTGCCTCCCCCGCCCGCCACCGAGCCGATCCGCCTGGCGCTGGCCCTGCTGGTCGACCCGGCCGGCGCGGTGCTGCTGCGCCGCCGCTCGCCCACGGCCTCGTTCGAGCCGTCCCAGTGGGCCCTCCCCGCCGCGCAGGTTCAGCCCGGCGCCCCGATCGAGGAGGCCGCCCGCCGCGCCCTGGCGGAAGAGGCCGCGGTGGAGTTCACGGACCGGCTGCTCCCGCACTGGCACGGCACCCTGCCCGACGTGACGGGGCGCGCCCCGCACCTGGAGATCACGGTGCTGGCCGGCCGCTACGACCTCGGCGACGCCGGCATCCTCGCCGACGACCTGGCGGCCACCGACCTGGCCCCGACCGCCGCGGTCGCCCTGCAGGGCCTCATCCGCAGCAGCCGCGCCAGCCCCGTACGCGCCGAGACCGCCGGCCGCCGCGCCGGCGCCTGACAACCCACGGCGCCACCTTCCTGGCGCCGGACAATCCGCGGCGCCACCTCCCCGGCGCCCGACAACCCACGGCGCCACCTTCCTGGCGCCCGATAATCCGCGGCGCCACCTCCCCGGCGCCGATCGCTGGCGAGCACCGACGCGGGGCCGGTGCTCGCGGCGCGGCGCCGAGCGGGCACTCCCCGAGCGGGCACTCCCGAGCGGGCACTCCAGAGCGGACACTTGCCAAGCGGGCACGCCCGAACGGGCACTCCAGGGCAGACACTCACCGAGCGGGCACCCCGAGCGGGCACTCCAGAGCGGACACTTGCCAAGCGGGCACCCCGAGCGGGCACTCCAGGGCAGACACTCACCGAGCGGGCACCCCGAGCGGACACTCCCCAAGCGGGCATTCGCCGGGCGGGTTCTCGTCGAGCAGGCGCTCGCCGAGTCGGTGGGAGCTGCGGCCGCCGTGGGCGCGGCTGCCTGCGCACCACCACGACGCCGACACGGTCACGGCCGGCGCCGCAGCCGGGGACAAGCGGACGAAACAGCCAAAGGCCGCAACAAAGGGGCAGCGGCCAGCCGACGCCGCGTCGCTGAGGGGGATCGCAGAGCGGTGGGAGCCGCGGTGGTCGGCGGGGAGCCGACCAGACAGCCGAGGCGCAGCGCGGGGCGGCCCAGGTCGGCGACGCAACCGGCAGTGTTCTCAAGACGGACAAAGGCCGCGTTCCGGGGCTGGCTGACGAGACAGCGTTGTCAATCGCGTCGCGGCGTACGGGGGCGGGGGTGCCTCGGGCGGGACACACTGGGGAGGTGGGGGACTTGCGGTTCGTGGTGCAGCTGCACAGGGCGCGGCGGGTGCACTACGACTTCCGGCTCGAGATGGGCGGGGTGCTCGCCAGCTGGGCGGTGCCGAAGGGGCCCTCGCTCGACCCCAAGGTGCGTCGCGCGGCGTTCCACGTCGAGGACCACCCCATGGAGTACGTGGCGTTCGAGGGGGTCATCCCGGCCGGGACGTACGGGGGCGGGGACGTCATCGTGTGGGACGCGGGAACCTGGGTGCCGTACAAGGACGAGGATCCCGTCGCGGCGGTCGCCGGCGGGGAGCTGCACATCGAGTTGTACGGCGAAAAGCTGCGCGGCAAGTTCGTCATCGTGCGCACCCGCGGGGACGAGTGGCTGCTCATGCACAAGCGTGACGAGCACGCGGTCGAGGGGTTCGATCCGGCTGCCCTGCCGCTGTCGGTCCTCAGTGGACGCTCCAGCGACGAGGTGAAGGCCGATCCCGAGTTCCTGTGGCGATCCGATCTGCCCGCGGCCCGGGCGGCGATCCGGCTGCGCGGGCGCGTGGAGGACCCGCAGGCGCGGGGAGAGGCGCAGGCGCGGGAAGAGGCGCAGGCGCGGGAGGAGGCGCAGGCGCGGGGAGAGGCGCAGGCGCGGGAGGACCAAAAGGCGCGGGAGGACCAAAGGGCGCGGGAGGACCAAAGGGCCCGGGAGGAGGCACTCGCGCAGCTCGACGGGTTCGGGGAGAGCGGCACCTGGCGGGTGTTCGGGCGGGAGCTGCGGATCACCAACCTCGGCAAGGAGCTGTTCCCGGGGCGCGGGCGGGAGGCGCCGGTGACGAAGCGGGAGCTGCTGCGGTACACCTTGGAGATCGCCCCGGCCGTGGTGCCCTATCTGGCCGGGCGGGCGCTCAACCTCCACCGGTATCCGAACGGGGCGGGAACGAAGGGGTTCTGGCAGAAGGCGTTGCCGGGGCACGCGCCCGAGTGGCTGCCGCGGTGGACAGAGCCCTCGTCGGGCAGCGACTACCTCGTGGTGGACGAGCCGGCGGCGCTGGTCTGGGCGGTGAACTTCGGCGGGCTGGAATGGCACCCGTGGACGTCGCGGACCGAGCGGCCGGAGCGCCCCTCGTACGCGCTGGTCGACCTCGATCCCGGGGACGACACCTCGTGGGACGACCTGCTGGTGCTGGCGCGGCTGCACCGCACGGCGTTCGAGCACCTCGGCGTGGCGGCGCGGGCGAAGGTGAGCGGGCGGCGCGGGATCCAGATCTGGGTGCCGATCGCGGAGGGGCCCGGGTTCGACGAGACGCGGGCCTGGGTGGAGCGGCTGTCGCGGTCGGTCGGGGCGGTGGTGCCCGAGCTGGTGAGCTGGGCCTGGGAGAAGGCGGAGCGGGGCGGGCGGGCGCGGCTGGACTTCACCCAGAACGCGGTGAACCGGACGCTGATCGCGCCGTACAGCCCGCGGCCCGCGGCGGGGGCGCCGGTGTCGGCGCCGATCGACTGGGACGAGCTCGACGACCCGGGGCTGCGGCCGGACGGGTTCACGATCCGCACGATCGGCGCGCGGCTGGCCGCGCGCGGCGACCTCTTCGCCGGCGTGCTGGAGCACACGCAGAAGCTGCCGCCGCTGCGGTAGACGGTCAGTCGGGGTCGGTGCGGAGCTTGGCGTGCAGGTGCTCGTCGTGGCGACGGCCGTCGCCGTAGGCGTAGGCCTCGCGCAGCACGCCCTCCAGGGGGAAGCCGGCCGCCTGGGCCACGCGGCACGAGGGCGGGTTGGCCACCGCGTGGGCGAGCTCGATGCGGTGCAGGCCGGCCACGTCGAAGGCGAAGCGGGCGGCCGCGCGCACCGCCCGGCCGGCCACGCCGCGGCCGCGGGCGGCGGGAGTGGTCCAGTAGCCGATGGTGCCGTTGGCGCTGGAGGCGTCGACGCGGATGGAGACCGAGCCGAGCAGCGGGCCGCCGGGGGCCGCCACCGCCCAGGCCAGGCGGATGCCGGTGGACCAGTCGGCGCGCTCGCGGATCCAGGCCAGGGCGTTGGCGTGGGGGTCCTCGTCGTACGCCGGGGGCGGGTTCCACATCCGCAGCGCCGGGTCGGCGAAGGCGGCCGCGACGGTCTCGGCGTCGGCGTCGGCCGGGGCGCGCAGCACGAGGTCGCCGAGGTCGAGGGCTACGGGCACGAGCGGAACGTCGGACACGGCCGGACTGTACGCGAACGGTCCCCGGCCGCAGGGCCGGGGACCGTTCGGGTTGAGTTGGTTCTGTGAGCTACAGAACGTTGTGCGTTACAGGGCGCGACGGCCGCGGCCGCTCAGGCCGGCCACGAGGGCCACACCAACCGCCGCGAGCAGAACCTGGACCAGCAGCTCGCCCCAGTCGACACCCGGCGTGTCGGTGGAGATCCCGATCGCGTTGGCCACGACGGTGCCCAGCAGCGCGGCGATGACACCCACCACCATGGTGACCAGGATCGACATGTGCTGCCGGCCGGGAACCACCAGCCGACCCAGCGCACCGACGATCAGACCGACGATGAGCGCCGTGATGATTCCGGTGACAGTCACTGCTCCTCCTCCATAAGCCTCGTGTTTTCGCTCTGATCCATTGATTCCCCTTGGCCGCGGGAGCCAAACACGGCATCGATCGGGTGGCTCCGCGCCGAAATCGCGGTGTGCCGGACACGGGCTGCCGAGACTGGTGGTACCGGAAGCGAAGCATGCGATCGCACAAGCTCACCGGCAGCCAGGTGACCTCCCCCATTGGCCGCGGGGGTAGGCACAACACGGCGGTATGGCGCCGGCCGCATCCACGGCCCGCGGCCGGCGTCATACCCGGGAATGCACGACCAGCGCGTCGCGGATGTCGGGGCGCAGCAGGTGACCGAACCCGGCCCGGTCCAGTCGCACGACCAGGCCCTGCCGGTCGGTGCCCAGCGCCGCCGCCGTCTCGTCGAGGTTCCACGCGTGCGCGGCCAGCCGGGACAGCAGGTGACCGCGCCTGGCCTGCGCCGCCGAGAGCCGGAACGTCTTGAGGTACGCCACCTCCCCCGACGCCGTCGTGATGCTCTCGCCGATGTGGTTCTCCGCGGCGGGATCGAACGGCGGGAGGAAGCGGGACAGGGTGAAGCGGCCCATGCGGTACACCGGGCGGCTCGGCATGGCCCGCACGGTGAACATGACCTCGTCGTGGAAGGCGGCCCACTCGGCCCGCACCCGGGACAGCTCCGCCCGCAGGTCCGCCACCGAGTGCACCGCGGCGTCGCGCAGGGGCTGGGCGAAGCCGGGCACGGCCGGGTAGAGCTGCGTGTAGAGGTACAGCAGCTCGCCGTAGTAGTCCTGCAGCAGCGTCGGGTGCAGCGCCCGGTAGTCGTCCGGGTGCGGGACGACGAAGACGCTCGCGAGGGTGTCGGCCAGGTAGAGGGCGACGCCGCACTGGCCCGGGTGGATCTCGAAGACGCGCAGGGCGTCGTCCAGGCCGCGCACCTCGGCGCCGCGGTAGGCCTCCTCGACGCGCGGGGAGAGGCCGCGGGTGACGGCGGCGCGGGTCCACTCCTCCCAGGCGATCGGCGGGCCGTCGAACTGCAGGCCGAGGAAGCCCTCCAGGGCCAGGTGCAGCGGCAGGAAGCGCAGCCGGTGGCGGTCCTCGCGGCGGGTCATGCGGCGGCGGAAGCGCAGGCCGGCGACCCGCGGGAGGCCGGGCTCGCGCGGGTCGCACAGCTGGGTGCCGTAGGCGGCCGCGGGGCTGCCGTCCGGGGTCCAGGTCGCCACGAAGGCGTGCGGGATGTAGGAGACGTAGGCCTCGCGCGGGTTCAGCTCCACGATGGACAGTGCGTCCTCGTCGTAGACGCGCCGGTGCAGGCGCAGGTCCGCGATCGGCTCGTCGCGCAGCAGCGGCACGAGCCGGGCCGCGCCCCAGTGCTGGGCGGGGCCGGCGCGCAGGCCGGGGATCACCGCAGGAATCCTTCCACTCGGTCACGCAGGTACCCGGACAGCTCGGCGAAGCTCACCGCGCCGGTGGCGAAGCGGGCCAGCTCGACCAGCGCCGCGATGTCCTCCGCGTCGCGCACGCCGACGCTGGGCACGAAGGGCGAGAGCCGGCGCACGTCGAAGGCCTCGCCGTCGAAGACCGGGTTGAGGTGCACGACCGAGGTGCGCCCGGCCGGGTCGAGCCGCTGCCGCCACACCCGCAGCACCTCGGCGGCCTGCCCGGGCGGGGCGTTGTCCCAGCCGTCGGAGACCACGATGACCCGGTCGGGGCGCTGCTCGAGCGCGTCGAGGAGCCGCTCCCCCAGCGGCGTGGCGCCGGCCGGGTGGACCAGCAGCGGGTCGCCGGTGTGGTTGAGCCAGAGGCCGCGGTACCGCGGGGACAGCGCCTCGAGCAGGTAGTGCGCCGCGAGCGCCACCGCGAGGGGCCGGCGCCGCTTCACCGCCGAGCCCGACGACGAGTAGCTGTCGTCCAGCACGGCCACCACCGGCTCCCAGGTGCCGGCCCGGCGTCCGGCCGCGCGACGGGCGGCGGCCCGTAGCGCATCGGTCAGCTCCTCGCGGCGGCGGGCCCGCTCGGGCCGGGGCAGCGACAGCGCGTAGAGGGCGAGCCGGGTCAGCGGCTGGCGCTCCAGCGCGCCGCCGACCGCCTCGCCGCCCGAGCGCTGCAGCCGCAGCCGCTCCAGCTCGGTGAGCCGGGGCGCGATGGCCCGCAGGAACTGGGCCCGGTCGAGGTCCGGGCGCCGCGTGGAGGCGAGCCCCTCGGCGACCGTGTAGGGCAGGTCGAACAGTGCGTCCTTGTCGTAGTGCGCGCGCCGCCACGACTCCAGGATCGGCGTGGCGTAGCGCTTCGGGCGGCGCCAGTCGAACAGCACGGTGCCGACCTCGGCGGGCAGCCGCAGGTGGGCGTGGCCGGCCGCGGTGGTGAGGCCGCGGCGGTACTTCACGGCGTCGAAGGCCACGTCGGGCCGGGCCGCGACCCAGTCGCGCACGATGGCGCGGGTGCGGCGGTTGTTGATGCCTTCGGCGCGCAGCGCGGCGAACACGCGGTACACCCGCTGCGGCGGAAGCTTGGCCAGCCGGGCGGCGATGAGGCGCCCTTCGAGCCGTCGCTGCTCAAGGGGTACGTCCTGGGCCGACCGCAGCAGGTGCAGCGCGATGGTGGCCGCGTTGAGGTCGTTGATGTCCAGCGCGAGGGTGGACGCGTAGATCTCGCGGTAGTTGACGCGCACGTAGTCGTGGAGGAACTGCAGCGACAGCCGCTGCTGCTCGGCCTCGGTGTGGAACTCGCGCTGCCCGGTGGCGGCGACGGCGGCGTTGACGAACATGACGACGTCCTCGCACGCGGTGAGCTCCGACAGCTCCACGGCACCTTCCCCCTTGGTGAAATGCAAAGGCCGGCCGGGGAGTTCGGCGTGCGAACTGCGAAGCATCGCTTCAGAGGCGGGTTCCGGAAGTCGCGCGTGCAGTCCCGCGACCGGCCGGGTCAGCGTAGCGCCGCCCGGCCGGTCCCCGCGCTCGCATTTCAGCCGCTGTAGTCGCTCGTCTCGATGGCGTTGCCGTGCCAGTCGCGGGCGACGGCGTGGGGCGGGGTGCCGGTGCCGGTGGCCCAGAACACCCGGACCTCGGGGTGGAGGCTCCAGGCCGCCGAGCCGGGCGACCCGCCGGGCTTGTCGCCGTGGGCGCGCATCTCCACGGTGACGGCGTCGCCGGCGTAGACGCCGACCGAGACCACCGCGCCGCCGGCCAGCTGGAACTCGCTGAACCCGTTGAAGATGCCGTCGGGGGACGGGGGCAGCGGGAGGTACAGCAGCCACTTCTTCTCGGTGACGGTGCCGTGGTGGTCGTCGCTGCCGGCCGACAGCGTCGCCGCGTTGCCCTCGGCGTTGCACCAGAACACCAGCTCCCCGCCGTCGGCGAGGGTGAGGCCGGTGCGCATCCAGTCCCCGGCGCGCTCCTCCAGGTCGGCCCGGGTCGCCGGGCCGCGGCTGGTGCGGATCTCGCTCGTGGTGGCGACCCGGGTCCCCGAGGAGCTGACGGCGGTGAAGGTCACGCCGCCGGCCGGGGCGTCGTGCACGATCGTGAACAGGCTCACGCCGGGCCAGCCGGGGACGGTGGTCGCCGGCGCGTGCTGGTCGCCGAGTTGGACGTCCGACCTGGCGGCGCCGAACTGCCCGTAGACCTCCACCCCGGGGGCGCCGAACAGCCCGTAGTACAGCGCCCTGCCGTCGGGCAGCCGCAGCTCGGAGACGGGGCCGAAGCGACCGCTGGGCGGGCGGGTGCCGTCGAACTCGACCGGGCGGACCTTGCCGGTCTCGCGGTCGCGCAGGCCGGCCATGACGCCGTTGGCCTCGTCCTGGTACCACGCGACGAGCGTCTCCCGGGCGCCGTAGGCGACGCCGAGGTCCATCTGGGCGCCGCCCGGTGCCTGCAGCGACGGCTCCGGGTACCACGGCACGACGGTGCTGGGCCGCACCGCGACGGCGGTCGGGGACGGCGACGGCGACGGGCCGCCGGCCACGAGGGCGTACCCACCGCCGGCCGCCAGGACGGGCACGAGGGCGGCGGCGCCGGCGGCGGCCATGCCACGGCGGCGGCGCCGGGTGGCGGCCCGCCGGACGTCGGCCAGGGTGAGCTCGGTGGACCGGCCCTCGGCCTCGGCGTGCAGGGCGGCGCGCAGTTCTTCGACGGAGTGCATCACTTGGCTCCCTGCCGGGCGAGTGGGCTGAGTTCGGGGTCGACGCGCAGCTTGCGCAGGGCGCGGGCGCCGGCGCTCTTCACGGTGCCGAGCGCCACGCCCAGCTCGTCGGCGGTCTGCTGCTCGGTGAGGTCGAGGTAGTAGCGGCACACGATCACGGCCCGCTCGCGCCGGGTGAGCTGGCGCAGCGCCCGGGCCACGCCGGTGCGCTCGACGGCGGCGTCGGCCGGGTCGGGGCCGGTCGCGGTCCGCTCGGGCAGCTCGGGCACGGGCCGCTCCCGCCGGCGCAGCCGCCGCCACCAGTCGCTGTGCAGGTTCACCAGGATCCGCCGGGCGTACCCGTACGGCTCCCCGCCGTCGATCCGGTCCCACGCGGCGTAGGTGCGCACGAGCGCGTGCTGAGTCAGCTCCTCGGCCTCCCCGGCGTCGCCGGTGAGCAGGTAGGCGACCCGATAGAGGCGACGGGCGCCGCCCGCCATGAACGCGGCGAACTCCGCGTCCCGCCCCGCCGGTTCCACTGGGCTTCGCATGCCCATCCCTACTTCGCGGGGCCGGAAAAGGTTCCGTCTATCGGCGACCCGAGCGCCAGCCGCGCACGCCCAGCACGCCGACCGCCGTGCCGATGGCGAGGGAGGCGGCGATCAGCACGACGTGCACCCAGAGGAAGGCGGTCGGCCCGCCGGACGGGCCCCAGGCGCGGTCGTCGCGCCAGATGGCGAGCAGGAACCGGGGCCAGATCACCCAGGTCCACACGCCGACCAGCACCAGGAACACGGACCACCTACGCGAGAGCACCACGCGGGCAAGTATCCGCCCCGCGCCTGGAACGAATGAAACACCCCGGGTTTCTTGACAATCGGCGGCGGCCGATGCTGTGCTGACGAGCACTCCGTTACATTTGTGTTTCATTTGTTACACGCCGCACCCTCGGAGGTCGAAGCGATGCAACACAAGCTGTTACCGCTGGTCGCGGGCGGGGTCACGGTCGCCCTGGGGCTGGCCGGGGCGCCCGCCGCGCAGGCCGGGCGGGGCGACGAGCCCTCGGCCCGCGTCTGGGTGACCACGATCGACCGGGCCGAGCTCATGCACGAGCGGGCCGCCGTGCCGTTCGGGACCGCGGCGAGCGGTCAGGTCACGATCACCGTCGACCCGAGCCGGACCTACCAGAGCATGGACGGCTTCGGGGCGTCGATCACCGACTCCTCGGCCAGCGTGCTCTACCGGCTCTCCGCCGGGCAGCGGGCCGCGGCGATGAAGGCGCTCTTCGACCCGGCCTCCGGGGCCGGGGTGAGCTTCCTGCGCCAGCCGATCGGGGCGTCGGACTTCACGGCGGCGCCGGAGCACTACACGTACGACGACATGCCACCCGGGCAGACCGACTTCACCCTCGCCCACTTCAGCGTCGAGCACGACCGGGCGCAGGTGCTGCCCCTGCTGCGGGAGGCCAAGCGACTCAACCCGCAGCTGAAGATCATGGCGACGCCGTGGAGCCCGCCGGCCTGGATGAAGACCAGCGACTCCCTCGCCAGCGGCGAGCTCAAGGACGACCCCAAGGTGTACGCCGCCTACGCCGTCTACCTGACCCGGTTCGTGCTCGCCTACACCGCCGCGGGCGCGCCCATCGACTACATCACCGTGCAGAACGAGCCGCAGAACCGCGACGCCGGCGGCGGCCCGGTCATGGGGCTCAACACCACCCAGGCGTCCAAGGTCATCGAGATCCTCGGGCCGCTGCTGCGGATCCTCAGCCCCCGCACGAAGATCCTCGGCTACGACCACAACTGGCAGACCCACCCCAACGACGTCGCCAACACCCCGCCCGGGCAGGACCCGGAGACGAACTACCCGTACAAGCTGCTGTCCGGCCCGGCCGCCAAGTGGGTCGCCGGCACGGCGTACCACTGCTACTACGGCGACCCGAGCGCGCAGACCGCCCTGCACGACGCGTACCCGGACAAGGGCATCTGGTTCACCGAGTGCTCCGGCTCGCACGGCGCCAACGACACCCCGGCGCAGTACTTCACCGACACCCTCAAGTGGCACGCCCGCACCATCACCGTCGGCGTCACCCGCAACTGGGCCAAGTCGGCCGTGACCTGGAACCTCGCGCTGGACGCGACCGGCGGCCCGCACCTGGGCGGCTGTGGCACCTGCACCGGCCTGATCACCGTCCAGAACGACGGCTCCGCCGAGGGTAACGCGAACGGCGAAGGCTCCTGGACCACCGACGCCGAGTACTACACGATCGGCCACCTGGCCAAGTTCGTGAAGCCCGGCGCCGTGCGCATCGCCAGCACCAGCTTCGGCAACCCCGCCTGGAACGGCGAGGTCACCGACGTCGCCTTCCGCAACCCGGACGGCTCGACGGTCCTGGTGGCCCACAACGAGAACGACGCGCCGCGGACCTTCACCGTCGCGGTCGGCGGCCACTCGTTCGACTACACCCTGCCCGGCGGCTCGCTCGCCACGTTCACCTGGCCCGCCAGCCGGGTGCTCGACGACGGCCTGCGGCTGCTGTCCATGGCCGGCGCCACGGCCACGTCCTCGCTGCCCGGCACCGACGCCAAGGCGGCCGTGGACGAGGACGGCTCCACCCGCTGGTCCAGCGGGACGGGGCAGGAGCCCGGGCAGTACCTCCAGGTCGACCTCGGCTCGGCGAAGCAGTTCCGCCGGGTCGCGATCGACAGCGGCGCCAGCGTCGGCGACTACGCCCGCGCGTGGCAGCTGTCCACCAGCTCCGACGGCACGCACTGGACGACCGCCGCCCAGGGCACCGGGGCCGGACAGCTGTCCAATGTGGACATCAAGCCGACCCGGGCACGCTACCTGCGCATCACGTCGACGGCCTCCGCGGGCAACTGGTGGAGCATCGCCGACATCCGTCTGTACTCGTAGTAGGGAGTTCGCATGAAGCTCCGCATGCTGGCGATGGGCGCGGCCGCCACCGCGCTCGTCGCCGGCACGGCCTACCTGGTCGCCAACCCGTCGCCCGCCCTGGCCGCCACCTCGGCGAGCGTCTGGCTGACCACCCCGGACCGCGCCAACCTGCTGACGCAGAAGAGCTCAATCGCATTCGGTACCGCGGGCAGCGGCGCCGTCATCACGGTGAACCCGAACACGACCTACCAGTCGATGGTGGGCTTCGGCGCCTCGCTGACCGACTCCAGCGCCTACCTCATCTACAACTCGTCCTCGCGCAACTCCATCATGAACGCGCTGTTCAGCCCGTCCTCCGGCATCGGCCTGGGCTTCCTGCGCCAGCCGTTCGGCGCCTCGGACTTCGCGCGCAGCTTCTACAGCTACGACGACGGCGCGGCCGACCCGAGCCTGTCCCGGTTCTCCGTCGCGCACGACCAGGCGTACATCCTGCCGCTGCTCACGCAGGCCAAGTCGCTCAACCCGTCGGTGCAGGTGATGGGCGTGCCGTGGAGCGCGCCGGGCTGGATGAAGACCAGCGGCAACATGGTCGGCGGATCGCTCAGCACGAACTACGAGGGCGCGTTCGGCGACTACCTGGTGAAGTCGATCCAGGCGTACCAGGCCGCCGGCGTGCCGGTGAACTACCTGTCGATCCAGAACGAGCCGCAGTACTCCCCCGCCGGCTACCCCGGCACGCTCATGCAGTCCGACCAGCAGGCCCGGATCATCAACTCGCTCGCCCCGAAGCTGTCGTCGGCCGGGCTGAGCACGAAGATCCTGGCCTGGGACCACAACTGGGACAACACCTCGTTCCCGCAGCAGGTCCTCGCGTCCGCCGGCAACAACGTCGCCGGCACCGCCTGGCACTGCTACGGCGGTGACCCCAGTGGACAGTCCACGGTGCACAACGCCTACCCGAACAAGGACATCTACTTCACGGAGTGCTCCGGCACCGAGTCCGCGAACACATTTGGTGATTCCCTGCTGTGGCAGGGCCGCAACCTCGCCGTCGGGGCCGTGCGCAACTGGGCCAAGACGGTCACGACCTGGAACATGGCCCTCGACCAGAACCACGGCCCGGTCATCGGCTCCTGCACCAACTGCATGGGCGTGGTGACGGTCAACGGCGGCTCGGTGACGTACAACGCCGAGTACTACGTCCTGGGCCACCTGTCGAAGTTCGTCAAGCCGGGCGCGGTGCGCATCGACTCGACCGGCCAGGGCCAGGGCGGCATCGAGAACGTCGCCTTCCGCAACCCGGACGGCTCGATCGTGCTCGTCGCCGTCAACTCCGGCGGCGCGCAGAACTTCCAGGTCTCCTACGGAGGCTCCTCGTTCGGCTACAACCTGCCGGCCGGCGCGATGGCCACCTTCACCTGGCCGGGCGGCACGGTCACGCCGACGTCGAACCCGCCGACCACCTCCAGCCCGGACGGCGGCCCGAACACCAACGCCTGGTACCAGGTCATCAACACCAACAGCAACAAGTGCCTCGACGACGCCGGCTGGGGCACCGCCAACGGCACGGCGCTGCAGCAGTGGTCCTGCAGCAGCCCGGCCGCGACGAACCAGGAGTGGCAGTTCCGCTCGGTCGGCGGCGGCTACTACCAGGTCGTCAACCGCTACGCCACGAACCTCTCCTGGGACGTGAGCGGCGGGACGGGGTCGACCGGCGACGGGCCGCAGGTGTACCTGTGGGCGTACGGCGGCGGCACGAACCAGCAGTGGCAGGCGGTGTCGCTGGGCAACGGGACGTACCGTTTCGTGGCCCGGCACAGCGGCAAGTGCCTGGACGTCCGCGACGTCTCCACCGCCGACGGCGCGTGGCTGCAGCAGTGGACGTGCACCGGCGGTCCGGCTCAGTCCTTCCGCCTGGTCGCCCAGGCCTGACACGGACCGGCCGCCTGCCCGAGCGCGAACACCACCGTGAACCGCGCCACGCCCACGGTGACGCGCTCGGGCGGGACGGCCCGCTGACGCCGGGCCGGCGCCTGGTCAGCGCCGCTCGGGCACGTCGGTCAGGATGTCGGCGAGGGCGCGGTACACCCGCGCCACCCGCTGCGGCGGCGCGTCCACGGTCAGCTCGAGCCGCGGCCCGAGCCCGAGCTGCGCGGCCGGCACCACGTGCAGGTCGATCTCCAGCCGCTTCTCGCTCATCCGCCACCCGCACACGGCGCCGCTCACGCACTCCTTGTCGCCGTTGCCGACCTCGTGCGACCGCTCGGCGTCGTCCCACGTCGCCCGGGTGAACCGCAGCACGGTGCCCGACTCACCGGGGCCCTCGGCGAGGACCAGCGTCATCACGTCGTCGACGAACTCGTAGTGCGCGTACGACATCAGCACAGTCGGTCACTCTATAACCACACGCTCACCTCGAGCCGCCCAGTGTTGCCGAGGTCGAGGGGGGTTTGTGGACGTACTACCTGGGCGGTCGCCCCCTCCTTCGGCGACACCGACAGGTAGACCCCGCTGGTCACCACCACGTTCGGATCGGTGACGAGGTTGCGCCACGCGAGCACGGCCGAGGTGCTCTGGCCGGGCGCGAGCGTCACCGGGTGGGCGGTCTGGTTCCAGTGGGTGCTGGGCACGATGTCGACGGCCAGCACCTCCCGGTCCTTGCCGAGCACCGCGACCTGCGGGCGCCCGGCGACCTCGTACGGCCGGTCGCCGCAGTTGGTCAGCTTGATGGCCATCTCGCGGTACCCCATGGCCGCGTCCCCGCGCTCGGCGGTGACCCGCACCCCGTCGTCCGGGCACCTGGCCAGGTCCTCGGCGCCGGCGGACGGCGGCGCCGGCGTGGGCAGCGTGCCGCCCGGCGGCAACGGCTTCGCGCACGCGGCCAGCACCGCGAGGACCAGGAACACTTGCGGCCCGATCCGGACCGCATCTCCCCGTAGCTTCATGCCTTCGATCCTCGCCGCAGGGCCGCAGCCCTTGTTCGGCCGCCGGGCGGTCGAGACCCTCGTCACCGCGCGCTGAGCCGGTGCGGGCCCTTACCCGGCCGCCCGGGCCAGGAGCGACGGGTCGAGGGCGGACACCGACGCGGCGCCGGTCAGCGCCATCGTGAGGTCCAGTTCCGCGATCACGTTCTCGGCGACCTGGCGGACCCCGTCGGCGCCGGCCAGCGCCAGGCCGTACAGGTGCGGCCGGCCCAGCAGGCAGGCGTTCGCGCCCAGGGCCAGGGCCACGAACACGTCGGCGCCGGTGCGGATGCCGCTGTCGAGCAGCACGGTCGGCTCCGGCCCGATCGCGGCGCGGATCCCGGCCAGGGCGTCCAGCGAGGCCACGGCGTTGTCGACCTGACGGCCGCCGTGGTTGGACACGATGATCCCGTCGACGCCCGCCTCCACCGCCCGGCGCGCGTCGTCCGGGTGCAGGATGCCCTTGATCAGGATCGGCAGCGACGTGCGCGAGCGCAGCGTGGCCAGCTGGGTCCAGTCGTGGCCGGGGTTGGAGTACACGTCCAGGAACGTCTCCACCGCCTTGCGCGGCAGCGGCGAGCGCAGGTTGGCCCAGAACCCGCCCGGGTGCGCCCGCGAGATCGACAGCAGCGTCCGGATCGCGCCCAGCGTGACCGGGGGCCGCTCCCCGCCGGCGGGCCGCGCCCCGGCGAGTTCCAGGAAGCGCGGATCCGAGGTGTACTGCGCGATGCCCAGCCCCCGCGCGAAGGGCAACGACCCGAGGTTCAGGTCCTGCGGCCGCCACCCGAGCATCGTGGTGTCGACGGTGACCACGATGGCCCGCGCCCCGCACGCCTCGGCCCGCCCGACGAGCGAGTCGACGAGGGGCTCGTCCGTCGACCAGTACAGCTGGAACCAGAACGGGGTGTCACCCATCGCCGTCGCGGTGCGCTCCATCGGGCTGCTGCCCTGGTTGGAGAAGATGTACGGCACCCCGGCCGCGGCGGCGCCCCGCGCGATGAGCACGTCGCTGTCGCGGCGGATCAGCGCGCCCGCGCCCACGGGGGCGAGCAGCAGCGGTGCCCGCAACGGCGTGCCGGCGACCTCGGTGCCCAGGTCCCGGGCGGTGACCCCGTGCAGCACCCGGGGCACGATCCGCCAGCGCTCGAACGCGGCCCGGTTGTGCCGCATGGTGGCGCCCTCGCCGGCCCCTCCGGCCACGTACGCCCACGCCGCCCGGGACATCTTCCGCCGGGCCCGCCGCTCGAGCTCGGCGGCGTCGACCGGGACGGAGGGGCGGCGGCCGAGCGCCCCCTGGCGGTACACGATGGCCTGACGGGCGCGGCCCGGGCCGACGGGCGGGGTGGTCATCGCTGGAAGGTACCCCGCGGGCGGGTACCGTCGGGAGCGTGGTCCTGCCCAGCGCCGCTGACATCCGGGACGCGACCTGTGTCGCCTGCCCCGGGCAGGCGCTCGCGCTGGGCTGCTTCGACGTGGCGCCGCGGCCGGGCCCCGAGCACCCCTACGACCCCACCCGGGGGTACCGGGTGAGCGCGGCCACCGGGACGCCGACGTGCGTGCACGCGTACCGGGTCGGCGTGCCGCCGGCCGCCTACGCCTCGCAGGGGCTGCCGCTGCCGGACGGGTCCGCGCCGCCGCCCTCCCCGGCCGCGGACGATCTGGAGCTGCCCGACGACCCGACGCTGCTGGAGGCCTGGCTGGTGGCGGTGGTGCGCTCGGCCCCCGCCGCCGGCCTGGGGGCGGCGCTGCGGCGGGCGGAGACGACGGCGCTGACCCGCTTCCCGCCCGGCGACGTGGTCGACGCCCTACGCAGGGTGCTGACGTGTGAGCTCGCCCGCAGGCGCTGACGCCGCCCAGGTCGTCCGGCCCGTCCACCGCGGCCTGCGCCGGACGGCATGCATCCCTTACATTGCTGCTGATGCATTCACGGGGATCGACTTCTTGGTTCGCGGTTGGCCGGCGTGCTCGGCGGCTGGCGGTCCGCGAGTGGCTCGTGGTCGCCGCCGCTGCGCTCGTCGCGGCGGCGAGCCTGGCGCCGTGGTTCCGCACCCGCTTCGCCAGCGGCGACGGCTGGGAGACGAACACGGCCTCGGCGTGGCAGGCCTCGACCCGGTGGTCCGTCGCGGTCGCACTGTGCCTGGCCGCCGCCGTCCTGAGCCTCGCGTCGGCCAACCGTCACGTGCGCCGCGGTTGTGCCGCGGCGTGCGTCGCCGCGCTCGGCCTGACCGTGTGGCAGTGGCTGGCCATCGGTCCGCTGGACACGAGCGGCGGGCTCGGCTGGTCCGCGGCCGAGTCCTCGTCCTCCCCCGGCGTCGGGGACATCGTCCGGGACCAGCTGGTCGTCGTGCACCTGGACGGGCTGACCCAGGACGTCGGGTGGGGGCTCTACGCGGGTTCGGCCGCGATGGCGATGCTGGTCCTGGCCATCCTTGCGGCCCCGTCCGGGCACCGGGGTCAGTTGTAGCCCCGCCTGAGCAGGTACTTCGCCCCGGCGTCGAAGCCCTCGGGGCTGAGCAGCTCGAAGCCGAAGGCGTCGGCCAGCCGGGCGGTGGTGTTGAACGCGGCGCACACCGCGAGCGCGTCCTCGACCTGCCGGCGTGAGGCGCCGGCGGCGAGCACGGCCCGCATGTCGCCGGCGCCGACTCGCTCCGCAGCTCGGCTAGATACCCACGCTATCGCCAAACGCCGCGCGATTCACCGCGCGCTCGGCGAATGGTCCAGGGCGGCCAGGCGTTCCCGCACGCCGGCCGCCTCGCGCGCCCCGAGCCGCGCGTAGATGGCCAGCGCCTGCCGGTACCGCTCCCGCGCCGCCGGCACGTCCTGCGCGGCCCGGAAGGCGTCGCCCATGTGCCGCAGCACCAGCGCCACGTAGAACTGCTCGCCGGTGCCGGCCATCGCCTCCAGCGCCAGCCCGAACCGCTGCACCGCGTCGTCGTGCGCGCCCAGGTGGTGCAGCGCCAGCCCGATCGTGTCCTGCACCCCGGCGATGCCGACCCGGTCGCCGACCCGCTCGAACAGGGGGAGGGCCTCCCGGCCGGTGTCGATCGCCTCCCGGTACCGCCCGCTCACGCTCAGCAGCGACGCGATCCCGCCGAGCGAGCGGGCCTCGCCGACGACGTGGCCGGCCGCGCGGTACAGCTCGCACGCCTCCCGGTTGAGCGCCATCGCCTCCTCCGGCCGGCCCGCGTGTTCGAGCAGCTCGCCGAGGGTGGCGGTGGCGTGGGCGAGGCCGGCGCCGTCGCCGAGGTCGCGGTACAGCTCGATGGCCTCGCGCAGCCGGGCCGCGGCCTCGTCGTGCCGGTGCAGCCGGCCCAGCGTCCGGCCGAGGCTGCGCAGCGTGCGGGCCTCGATCGCCCGCGCGCCGGTGCGCCGGGCCGTCTCGAGCGCGACCGACAGCACGGCCAGCTTGTCCGACCAGCGGCCGGTCCGCTCGAGGTACACCACGCAGCTGCACGCGAGCTGCCAGGCCTGCGCCGGGAAGTCCGGGCGGGCCCGCTCCACGGCGGCGAGCAGCACCGCCCGCTCGGCGTCGAACCAGGCCAGGGCCTGCCGGCGGTCCTCGACCGGCTCGGCCGCGACCCCCTCGGCGGGCGGGTCGATCGGCGTCGGCGTCTGGTTGGGGTCGATGAGCAGCGCCGCCGGGTAGGCGGTATGCACCAGGTGGTCCAGCAGCCGGGACAGGGCCGCGGCCCGCTCGGCCGCCGGCTCGGTGGCCTCGGCCAGCTCCACCGCGTAGGCGCGGATGAGGTCGTGGAAGCCGTACCGGCCGGGGCTCGCCTCGGTGAGCAGGCTCGCCACCCGCAGCTGGCGCAGCGCGACCCGGGCCGCCTCGAGGTGCACCCCGGCCAGCCCCGCCGCCGCGCCCGCGGTGAACTCCGGCCCCGGGTGCGCCGACAGCAGCCGGAAGAGCCGGGCGGCCGGGGGTTCGAGGATGCGGTACGACCACGAGAACACGCTGCGCGGATCGGTCGCCTCGTCGTCGCCGCTGAACCCGTCCAGGGCCCGGTGCGGGCGCCCGAGCTCGTCGGCCAGGGCGGCCAGCGACGGGTCGGAGACCACCGCGGCGCGGGCGGCGACCACGCTCAGGGCCAGCGGCAGCCCCCCGCAGCGGGCGATGAGCGCGGCCACCGCGGCCGGCTCGGCCGCCATCCGGACCGCCCCGAGCCGCCGCTCCAGCAGGTCGTAGGCCTCGGCGGTGTCCAGCGGGTCGAGCACGAGGGGCCGGGCGCCGGCCGCGACGAGCCCGGTGAGCAGGTCACGGCTGGTCACCAGCACCATGCAGCCGGCGCCGCCGGGCAGCAGCGGGCGGACCTGGGCGGCGTCGTGCGCGTTGTCCAGCACCACCAGGACCCGCCGGCCGGCGACCAGGCTGCGGTAGAGGTTCTCCCGCTCGGCCGGGTCGACCGGCACCTCCCGGGGCGCCACGCCGAGCGCGGTGAGCAGCACGCCCAGCGCCGCGGCGGGCTCGGCGGGCGGGCGGACCGGGTCGAAGCCGTGCAGGTTGAGGTACAGCTGCCCGTCCGGGAAACGCTCGGCGACCGCGTGCGCCCAGTGCACCGCGAGCGTGGTCTTGCCGACCCCGCCGGCGCCGCTGATCGTGGCGATCGGCACCGCACCGCCCTCGGCGTCGGCGACGAGCGCGTCCAGCCGGGCCAGTGACTCGTCCCGCCCGGCGAACCCGGCCGCCCGGGCCGGCAGTTGCCGCGGCACGACCGCGGCCGGACGCGGCGCCTCGTCGGCGGTCCCCTCCTGGGCCTGGCTGCGCAGCACCGCCAGGTGCAGGTCGCGCAGCGACCGGCTCGGGTCGAGACCCAGCTCGTCGGCGAGCACCCGGCGGGTCGACTCGAACACCGCCAGGGCCTCGGCGCCGCGGCCGTCGCCGATGAGTGCCCGCATGAGCAGGCCCCGGAACGTCTCGCGCAGCGGGTAGTGGGTGGTGAGGGCGCGCAGCTCGGCGATGACCCCGCCGGGCCGGCCGAGCCCGAGCTCCACCTCGAAGCGCAGCTCCAGGGCCTGCAGCCGCTGCTCCTCCAGCCCCGCGGCGTCGGCGGCCAGGCCGGCCGCCTCCAGCCAGGCCGAGTCCAGCCCGGCCAGCGCCGGGCCCCGCCACAGCGCGAGGGCCTCGGACAGCGCCTCCGCGGCCCGGCCGGGCCGCTCGTCGCCGACGGCGGCCCGGGCCTGCGCGACCAGGGCGCGGAACCGCTCGGCGTCGAGCTCGCCGGGCTCCAGGAACAGCACGTACCCCTCCGGGCGCCGCCCGATCCGGTCGCCGCCCAGGGCCTTGCGGAGGTGGTGGACGTACACCCGCAGGTTCGTGCCGGCCCGCCGCGGAGGCGCCGGTCCCCACAGGGACTCGGCGAGCATCTCCGCCGAGACCGGGCGGTTGGCGTGGCAGGCCAGCACCGCCAGGAGCAGCCGCGGCTTGCCGCCGGGCAGCTCCACCGGCGCGCCACCCGCGCCGGTGACCTCGAGCGGGCCGAGCAGGCTCACCCGCAGCACGGATCTGCCGCCCGGGTTCAGGGCGTCTGGCTCGGTGAAGCTGGCTCGGACTTGACGGGGCAGGGCTTGACCTCCCCGGCGTCGGTGAAGCACTTGGTCCCGACCGCGGCCGGACCGGAGGGCCCGGCGGTGGCCCACACCGCGCCCGCTCCGATTGCCGCGAAGGCGAATAGAGCCGCCAGGAGTCGCCGCATGTTTCCCCCTCGTCCATGTGGCCGTCCGGCGGGCGGATACCCGCCGGGTATCGACCTTGGCGACTGTATCAACGGGGATCAACGAAAATCCAACATCGCCCTGGCACGCTGCTGGCCGGGCCGCCGGAAGGCATCCGGCGGCCGCAACGGGGGACGGCGTGCTCCTGCAGCTGCTGGAGGCGAACGCCGTCGTGCCGACCGCGCGGCTGGTCGACGCCATCTGGGGCGACCAGCCGCCGGGCAGCACCCGGGCGCGGCCCGCGGCGCCCGCTGACCCGGGAACGCGCGGCCGGCCCGGATGTGCGCGGTCAGCGGCAGTGCCAGACGGCCGGGCGGCCGTCGCCGCCGTTGACGACCACGCCGGCGATCGTGGTGCCGTCGTCGCTGATGGCGAAGGCCATGGCCGGCTCGCCGCGGGGGCCCGTCAGCGGGTCGGACACGCCGTTCAGCGCGACCCGCTGGGCCGGGACGTCCGCGCCGTCGCCGGTCAGCAGGGCCGTGCCGCCGGCCGTGCCCGCGCGGGCGCCGAAGTCGCCGCCCCGGGGCAGCTCGGTGACCGTGCCGGCGATCAGGTCCCAGCGCACCGCGGCCGGGCCGGCGCTGCCGTAGGCGTACTTCCCGGCGACCGCCCAGGCCGTGCCGCCCTGACTGCCGGCCGGCAGCGGCAGCGCCCGCGGCGTGCCGTCCGGGGCCCAGACGACCGGCACCCCGTGCACGTCCCCGACGACGGTGCCGTCGTCGCCGATGCCCCGGGCCGTGGCCGACAGGACGTCCTTGTCGCCGACCCCGGCCGGCACCCGCAGCGCGTGCACGGCCCCGTCCCTCGACCACGTCACCGGCGTGCTCTGGTCGAGGCTCTCGCCGTGCACCCAGCCGGCGACCACCCCGGAGGCGTTGACGGCGCTCGGGTTGGTCCACCGGTAGCCGGACAGCCGGGCCAGCTCGATCTTCTGGGCGCCGATCAGCACCCAGCCCGTGCTCTCGTCCGCCTCGTTCGCCTCGTACCCGACCACGGACCCGTCGACCCCGATGTCGACCACGGCGCCGGTCACGCCCGGCAGCCGCTCCAGGAGCTGACCTTCGCGCCACCGCACCGGGCCCGGGTGCTGCGGGTCGAGGTAGCCCCCGACCAGGTTGCCGGCCGGGTCGATCGCCGTCACCATGGCGGTCGTGCCGGCCGGAACCTCCAGGTAGGCGGCCGAGCAGCTGGACGCGGGGCCGCCGGCCGAGCGTCCACCGGCGGCCGCGGGCGGCTCGATCCCGGACGGTCCGGCCCGCATCGGCCCGAAGGCCACGAACGTGCCCACCGCGGCCAGCACCGCCACCCCGGCCGCCGTACTGCTGAACACCATCCTCCGCCCGCGGGCCCGCCGCCCGTCGGCGATGGCCTGCCGCACGTCGGCCCCGCTCGCCGGCACGTCGGCCGCCAGCATGAGCTGCCGCAGCTCGTCCTCGTCCATCTCAGCGCTCCTCGATCGTCGAAAGCATGTCGCGCAGTGCGTCGAGTCCCCGCGAGCTCTGGCTCTTCACCGTTCCCACGGAGCACCCCAGCGCCTCGGCCACCTCTTCGATCGGCCGGTCGAGCAGGAACCGCATCACGAGCACGGCCCGCTGCCGCGGCGGCAACCGCCGCAGCGCGCCCACGAGCTGTCCCCGGTCCTCGACCCCCGCGTACGGCTCGCCCCCGGCCCCGTCCCGGTGCGCCGCGACCAGCCGCACGCGCGCCCAGGGCTGCCGCTTCTCGTCGATCACCGCGTGCACGAGCATCCGGTGCACGTACGCGTCGACGTTGTCGCTGCGCGCGACGCGCCGCCAGTGCTGGTACACCTTGGTGATCGTGGCCTGCACCACGTCATCGGCCCGGTGTCCGTCCCCGCCGCACAGCAGGAACGCGGCGCGGTGCAGCGCCGGGAGCCGCGCCGACACGTAGTCGACGTAGCCCTCCTCGTCACCGGCCCGGGAGCTTCCCCGCATCCGCCGTCCTCTCGGTAGCCGTTCACCCAACCGACGGGTCCGCGGCGGGGAAAGGTTGAGTGGTGGGGGCGGCATAATGCGCGTCATGCAGCGGCCACAGGACCTGGCGATCGCGCACGTGACGGCGCTCGCGACCGGGAGTGCCGGGGACCCCGGGTGGCGGGTGACGCTGCATTTCCACCCCGACCGGCTGACGGGCGGGGAGCCGATCCTCGCGGCGATGGCCCGCGACGGCGTGTACCGGTCGCAGTTCGAGACGGGCACCAGCAACGGCGGCCTCACCGCGCACGTCGGCGGGGACCGGTGGCGCTGGGAGAGCCGCATCTTCAACGGGGCGTACGACGCCGCGGCGGCCGAGCACCGGCCGAAGTACGGCTCGCTGAACTTCCGGCGGCGCACGGTCGGCGGCTCGCCGCGGTTCGGCTCCGCGCACCTGCGGCTGCGGCCCGAGGCACTCGCGCGCACCACGTTCTGCTACCCCGACAGCTTCGGCGAGCCCGAGCACTTCGGGGTGGCGGCGGGCCTCACGGACCTGGTCGCGATGGCCGAGCGCGACGACACGGACCCGCTCGACGACTACGTGGAGGCCCAGGTGCACGGCGTCGTGGACCTGGCCGCCGACATCGAGGCGCTGGTCCTCGACCCGTGCTACCGCGACTCCCCCGTCGCGGCCCTCGCCGGGAGCCTCGGCTGCCCGGTCGAGTGGCACGGCGGCTTCGCGCTGGAGGCAGAAGAGCTGCGGCGCCACCCGGAGTACCGCGGCCCGGAGTTCGTCGAGCTCGGGCTGGCACTGGCCCGCGGCGGGCGCCTCGACCCGCGCATCCTCGGGGACGCGGCCCGCACCGGGCGCCACGACGAGCAGGCGCTCAAGCGGGTCTGGCACTACGTGGCGCGGTTCGGAAGCCCGGAGATGCGACCGTCGTCGTGACCCGGACGAGGGCCGGCCTGCGGGGCGTCGAGCCGAAGCCGAAGCGGACCGGCGGGATCACGTCCGTGAGCGGGCCGAGGTCGACGCCGTCGAGCTCGGCCGTGGCGGCGGTGATGGGGTGGAGGTCCTGGGCGCCGTACCACTCGCGGCGGCCGTTGCCCGCCGAGCCGTAGGTGCGCACGCCGGGCAGCAGGGCCCGGGCCGGCAGGTCGATGAGCCGGATCCACGCCGGCCGGCGGGCCAGCGGCGGCGGCACGGCCCGCAGCAGCCGGCCGAGCGCGCCGCGGGGGCCGACCCGGAACGAGAACCGCAGCGGGCCCGCGGTCACCGCCCAGGTCCGGCCCCGCACGATCTCGACGGGCACGGTCCGGACCTCGTCGAAGGCGTAGGTGGCCGCGACGAACTCGGCCAGCCGCCGGGTGCCGGCCAGCAGGGTGCGCCGGCCGGCCGGCGACTCGACCATCACGTCGGTGGACGGGCCCAGCGGGGAGCTGGGCCAGTGGCCGAGGACCAGGCGGGTGCCGCTGGCGGTGCCGAGGCCGGCGATCCAGCCGTCGAAGCGATAGCGCACCCTTCCGTCATACCCACCGGGGCGGGCTCGGCGGGCTCTCGTGCCAGCGGCGGTCCAGGGACGTGACCACGTACGTGTAGCGGTGGCCCGGTTCGGCGGTCGGATCCGTCCACCCGGCGCCGCGGACCGTGGCGACCAGGTGTGCGGCGTCGGCCAGGTCGCAGCCGCTGGGGAGCCTGGTGCCGTCGAGGCGGTAGACGCCGTACGAGGCGGCGGGGCTCAGCGGCCGCCAGCGCAGGTCCACCCCGGCATCGGTCCGGCGGACCGAGGTGATGACCGGGAACAGCATCGGCGCGGCCGGGCCCCACGACGGCGGGAAGGCCGGGCGGGTGCGGTGCTCCTCGGTCAGCAGGGTCTCCGCCCCGAGCCGGTCGGCGCGCACCTGCACGGCGCTGAAGTGCACGTCGCCGAGCACCTGCGGGTACTGCCGGTTCAGGGTCAGGTGCCGGGACAGCTCGGCCGGGTCGAACCAGGCGTCGGGCTGGCCGGCGGCGGCGACCTTGTAGTCGGCCTGGCCGATGTACAGCTGCATGTCGGTCCCGGCGACGACGTCGGCCCACCACGGCACGAGCTTGGCGTAGTCGGCGACGGCGAGGCCGATGTTCCAGTACACCTGCGGCACGATGTAGTCGATCCAGCCCTCCTTCACCCACTTGCGGGTGTCGGCGAAGTTGGCGTCGTAGGACTGCGTGCCGTTGGTGTCGGAGCCGAGCGGGTCCGCGGCCTTGTTGCGCCAGATGCCGAACGGGCTCACGCCGAAGCGCACCCAGGGCTTGGCGGCATGGATGCGGGTGTCCATCTCGCGGATCAGACGGTCGATGTTGTCGCGGCGCCAGTCGCCCTTGTCGGAGAAGCCGCCGCCGTACTGCGCGAAGCTCGCGTCGTCGCCGAAGTCCTGCCCGGCGGCCGGGTACGGGTAGAAGTAGTCGTCGAAGTGCACCCCGTCGATGTCGTACTTCGTGACCGCGTCCATGATGGCGTCCTCCACCCAGGCGCGGGCGGCGGGGATGCCCGGGTCGAAGTACAGCCGGCCGGCCGCGTTGTTCACCGGGTAGGGCACCGCCCAGTCGGGGTGCACCCGCAGCGGGCTGTTCGCGGGCAGCTTCGACACGTCGGTCCCGGCCCCGCCGGGCGCGGGCATGCCGGCCCGGTACGGGTTGAACCAGGCGTGGAACTCCAGGTTCTCCTCGTGGGCCCGGCGCACCAGGTAGGCCAGCGGGTCCCAGCCGGGGTCCTGCCCGGCCACCCCGGTCAGGTACTGCGACCACGGCTCGTACGGCGACGGCCAGAACGCGTCGGCGTGCGGGCGGACCTGCACGATGACGGCATTGAAGTTGCGCGCCTTGGCCAGGGCGAGCCAGCCGTCGTACTCGGCCTGCGCCTCGGCGGGGGTCTTCCCGGGCGCGCTGGGCCAGTCGATGTTCACCACGCTGGCGATCCACATCGCCCGCATCTGGTGCTTGGGGGTGGCCGGGTTCGGGACGCAGGCCGCCGGGGCTGGGGCGGCGGCGCCGGCGGGGGTGGGGGCGGCGGCGAGCGGGACGAGCGCGAGGAGCGCGACGGCGGCCAGGCGGGAGACACGACCGAACACGGCGACCAACCTTCCATCGACGACGAAAGATTTCTTCATTCAACCGCGTACGTTGGGAATTTTCAACAACCCCATGACTGTCCCCGAGCGGCTTCGACGGCTGGGTCAAGTTCTAGCCCAGCTCCTTGAGCAGGTAGAACGCGGTGTCGCTGCGGTACTCGGCGAGGGCAGCCCGCAGCGCCGCCCGGTAGGCGTCCCGCTCGTCCTCGGTGCGCTGCGGCGCTCGGTACAACGGGAACAACGCCTGCAGGGCCATGTCTCTCCCGTCGTGGCCCACCTCGGGCGCGAGGGCCATCAGCTGCGCCCACGCGCCGGGCACGCGGCCGGCGCAGCGCGTGATCGATGGAACCACTGCGCGAACGTCCGCATCTCCTCCCACACCGCCGCGCGCGCCGTGTCGACGTCACCGTCCCCGTCAAAGCCGATCGAGAACCCGATGCCACCCATGCGCGCGGACGCTGCCAACCGCGCGCCACCCGCCTGGCCACCCGCACGAAGAACACGGTCCGTTCCGTGGCGGCGACGGCCGAGTGCTGTGCCCGCGGTCGGCGACGCTCACCGCGGCCCGTCCGGGGCCGGTTCAACCGCGACGACACGCACGCCCGGGTTGGCCCCCCGGATCGCCGAGACGGGGGAGCCGTCCCTGCCGGACGGCTCCTCGGGCGGCGACGCCGGCCGGCGACCGGGTCAAGCGGGTGCGGCGCCGGCGGGTGTGGCGTCGTTCGACGTCGTCAGGTCGTCCGGCGCAGAGGCGAGCAGCGCGTGCGTGGTGTAGGAGATGTGCTGGGTCAGTGCGGCCTCGGCTTGCTCGACGTCGCGTGCGAGGACCGCGTCGCGCAGGGCGCGGTGCTCGCCGGCGATGTCGCGGGTGTCTTCGCTGCCGAGGTGGCGCGACCACCGGCGGTAGATCTCGGCGGCATCGCGCAGCGAGTTGGCGATGTCGCGCAGCCGCCGGCTCGGACAGCCCTCGAGTATGGCCGCGTGGAACGCGGCGTGGGCGGCGGCCCAGTCCTCGTTGACGGTCGGCGGCTGGGTCGACGCGAGCTCGGGCGTGCGGTCGAGGGTGTGGTACGCCGCGACGAGGCGTGACTCCCAGGCGATGTCGCCGTGCGCGATGGCGTGCCGCAGGCACAGCGTCTCGATGTCGATGCGTGTGCTCGTCAGGTCGCGCAGGTCCTCCTCGGACACCTGCGTGACCCGGAAGCCGAGCTGCGGCTCCGACAGCACGAGGCCCTGCTCGACCAGGCGGGACAGCGCCTCACGGAGGACGCCCACGCTCGTGCCGTAGCGGGCGCCGAGCTCGGCGAACGGCAGCCGCTGACCGGGGAGTAGTCGTCCGGTCAGGATGTCGCCGCGGAGGTTGGTGTAGATGCGCTCCGCGCGGGTTTCACTGCGTGGCATGGTTGACAGTCTAGGAGAATCTTGAGACATCGGCACATTGTCGAAATCGCCGCGTGTTGTCGAACGTCACCGAGGACCATCGGACACGCTCACCAGCGGCAGCCGCCTGGCGGACGTCTACCGGCGGCACAGCGGCGGCCCGCGCCAGGCTCTCCCCCGCAACCGTGGCCGACCGGCGCCGACGCCCGGTTCAGTGTGCACGGACCCGCGCTGCCGCGTGTGCCCGCCCATCGTCGCCAATCCGACCAAGCCCGCGGTACCGCTAAATCCGGCGAATGACATGGTACCGGAATCTTCTCGACGGGCGGCAGCCCGCGAATGTGGCCGGAGATGTAACAGATCGCCGCTGAGATTCGAAAATGTATTGACACCTCGAAGAGACGTTGAACATACTCGGCGATCAAGGGGCCTGCCAGGCATCTTCACCGACGAGGAGCGTGGGCGATGGCGATCCAGCGGGTCGAGGTGTTCCGGCTCCGGCAACCGGTCACGGCGGCGGCCGGTCCGTCCGGCGCCACCTACCGTGAGCGGCGCAGCATCCTCGTCCGACTACGGGACGACGACGGCCTCGACGGCTGGGGCGAGACCTACGCCCGCGCGGGTGTCGCCGCCACCATCGAGGAGATCGGCGAGCTTCTCGTCGGGCGGGACGCCGCCGACGCACGCCCGCTGATCGACGAGCTTCGCGTCGCGACCGCCGATCAGCTCGCGCTCAGCGCGATCGCGATCGCCCTTGACGACCTGCGCGCCCGGCGGCTCGGCGTGTCCGTCTCCGCCCTCTACGGCGGCCGCCGGCGCGACAGTGTCCGCGGCTACGCCTCCAGCGGCGGGTACGTCGAAGGCGTCAACCCCGAGCACAGCTGGCCCGACGAGGTCTCCACGGCCGTCCGCGACGGCTTCACCGCCTGCAAGATCCGCATCGGACGGTTCGCACCCACCCGCGAGCTGCCGATCCTGGCGAACGTCCGCCGCCTGGTCGGCGACGAGGTTGATCTCATGGTCGACGCCAACGGCGCCTACGCGGTGCCCCGCGCCCGCGAGGTCGCCCGGGCCCTGGCGGAGCTGCGCTTCCGGTGGCTCGAGGAGCCGCTCATCCGGCACCGCGGCGGCCTGACGTACCCGGGGTACGAGCACCTCGGCGGGCTCGACATCGCCATCGCCGCGGCCGAGGGCCTGGAGACGCGCGGCGCGTTCGACGCCTTCCTCAACCGCACGCCGGTCGACATCGTCCAGCCCGACGTCGCGATCTGCGGCGGCATCGGCGAACTGCTGTTCGTCGCCGACCTCGCGGCGTTGCGCGGTCGGCAGTGCGTACCGCACGCCTGGGGCGGCGCGGTGCTCCTGGCCGCGACCCTTCAGGCGATCAGCCTCATCCCCGAACCGTCCGAACTGGTCGGGCCGGACTCCCCGCTGCTCGAGGTGGACCGGTTCGACAACCCGATGCGCACCCGGCTCGCGAGCGAACCTTTCGCCTTCGCCGCCGGTCGGATGTCGATACCGGATGGTCCTGGTCTCGGCATCACGGTCGACGAGGACTTCGTTCGACACGCGGCCGGCTGACCCTGCGCAGCACCCATCAACGCATGACCTGAGGCGATCGGAGACCCCCATGACGAATCTGATCAATCGGCGGACGATATTGAAGACGGGCGCCGGAGCGGCGCTCGGTGTAGGACTCTTCGGGCTCTCCGCGTGCGGTGGCGACGGCACGCCGTCATCGTCGTCCAGCGGCGGCACCGGCACGCCGAAGCGGGGCGGCACGCTGCGCTGGGCGGTTGCCGCCGGCAACGCGACCCAGGTCGCCGACCCGGCCAAGGCCAGTGGCACGATGCCGCTGCTGATCGCGACCAACTGCTACGACACGCTGGTCCGCGCCGACGAGAACTACCAGCTCACTCCCGCCCTCGCGACCGAGTGGGAGTCGACCGCTGACGCGCTCACGTGGACGTTCAAGCTGCGCCAGGGCGTGAAGTTCCACGACGGGAGCCCGCTCACGGCGCAGGACGTCGTCTACTCGTTCAAGCGGATCCTCGACCCGGCACTCGCCGCGGTCGGCCTGGCGCAGATCGGCCCCTACCTGCAGCCCTCCGGCGTCGAGGCGGTCGACCAGAGCACGGTCAAGCTGACGCTGACCAAGCCCAACGCCTTCATCCCCGTGCTCGTCTCGGCGGCCGGCTTCAGCATCGTCAAGGACGGCACGACCGACTTCAAGGCCGGCAACGGCACCGGGCCGTTCACGCTGACCGGCTTCGACGCCGCCGCGCGGACCTCCCTCGCCCGGTTCGACGGCTACTGGCAGGACGGCAAGCCGTACCTCGACGCGGTACAGATCGTGGTCATCGCGGAGGACGCCACCCGGCTCCAGGCGGTGACCTCCGGCAGTCAGGACGTCGTCGACAACATCACCGGCGCCAACACGCTGCTGCTCAAGGGCAGCGTAGAGCCCTACATGCTCAAGAACGGCGGCTGGGTCGGCCTGACCATGTTCGGCGACACCGCCCCCTTCAACAACCAGAAGATCATCCAGGCCATGCAGTACGCCGCCGACCGCAAGAAGATCATGTCGGTCGTGGCGCCCGGTATCGACATCATCTCGCCGGACATCCCGATCCCGCCGGCCGACCCCTTCTTCCCGTCCGGTCTGCAGCCGCGGCCCTACGACCCCGACCGCGCCAAGGCCCTGCTGAAGGAGGCCGGCGTCAGCGGCACCTTCGGGTTCGACGTCTACGCCTACGAGGGCGACAAGCTCGACACCGCGGTCAGCTTCAAGAGCACCGCCGAGGCTGGCGGCATCAACGCCAACGTGATCACGTGGCCGCACGCCACCTTCTTCACCGACATCTTCAAGAAGAAGCCCGCGATCGGCATCAGCGTGGCCCGGCTGCACGTCTCGCAGGCCCTTCCCCGGCTGTACGGCAAGGGCGGCGACCTCAACATCACCCACTTCTCCAACCCGCAGTTCGACGAGCTCGTCGCCAAGGCGACCGCGACCACCGACCAGGCGCAGCAGAAGCAGCTCTTCGGCGACGCGCTCGCGATGGTCAACGACGCCGCGGCCAACATGATCCCCGGCTGGGAGGGCCAGGTGTACGGCAAGAACCGCAAGGTGCAGGGGCTGTCCGCCGCCAACGGCGCGCACATGTACCTGGCCGGCGCCTACCTCGCCTGACCCCCATGACGCAGACCGCCGCACAGGCCGGGCGCCCTCGCACACGCAGGGCGCCCCGCCGCCTGCCGTACCTCGTCCGCCAGCTCGGCACGCTCGTGGTCACGCTCTTCGCGATCACCGTAGTGATCTTCGGGCTGACCGCGATCGCCGGCGACCCGGCCCGCGACATCCTCGGCCAGTACGCCACCGACGCCCAGGTGACCGCCTTCCAGCAGATCCACGGCCTCGACAAGCCCGTCGTGGTGCGCTACCTCGACTGGCTCGGCGGGCTCTTCCGCGGCGACCTCGGCATCTCGTACCAGTCCAACGGCCCGGTCTGGGACGTCATTTCGCCCCGGCTCGGCCCGTCCATCGTGCTGGTGCTGTTCGCCTGGCTGCTCACCGTCGTCGTCGCGGTGCCGATCGGGCTCTACTCCGGCGTCCGGCTGCGTGGCCGCAAGGACGCGTCGCTCACGTTCGTGACGCTGATCGTCGCGGCGTTCCCGGAGTTCGTGCTCGGTCTGATCCTGGCCATCGTGCTGGGGATCTGGCTCGGCTGGCTCCCGGTCGACTCGACCGCGGTCAGCGCCGGCGGCCTGTTCGACAGCCCGACGGCGTACGTGCTGCCCGGCGTCACGATCGCGCTCGGCACGGTGCCTTACATCATCCGCCTGATGCGGGCCAACGCCCGCGAGGTGGCGTCGGAGACCTACGTGCGGGCGGCGGTACTGCGCGGGGTCACCGAGCCGTCGCTGTCCCTGCGGCACATCCTGCCCAACGCGGCCCCGCCGGTGGTCACCGCGCTGGGCCTTCAGTTCGCCGGTCTGATCGGAGGCGTGGTGGTTGCCGAGACCCTCTTCGGGTTCCCGGGCATGGGCCAGTTACTCGCGCAGTCGGCCGCGTCACGCGACGCGCCCGTCGTCGAGGCGCTCGCGTTGATGATCGGCGCGCTGTTCGTGATCGCCAACCTGGTCGCCGACGCGATCGTCGTGTACGTGACCCCGAAGCTCCGGGACGCAGTTCGATGAGCGCTGACATCCTGCGCACCGTCACCGCGGGCGATGTCGCAGCGCCCCGCCGGCGCGGGTGGCGCAGCTTCCTCGCCATCCCGCAGGGCGGCCTCGGCGTCGCACTGCTCCTGCTGCTCCTGCTGCTGGTCGTGATCGGGCCGTTCGTCGCGCCGGACACACCCAACGAGATCAGCGACCAGCCCATCCTCGGCCCGTCCGCCGAGCACTGGCTCGGCACCGATGCCTACGGCCGCGACATCCTCAGCCGGGTGCTGCACGGCGGCGCCTCGGTGATCCTCCTGCCGTTGGTCGCGGTCTCCGCCGCGATGGTGGTCGCCACGCTCGTCGGCCTGGTCTCCGGCTACCTCGGCGGCAAGGTCGACGCGGTGGTCACCTGGGTCATCAACATCGCCCTGGCCATTCCCTCGTACCTCGCGGTCCTCGTCGTGGTCGCGGCGTTCGGCGGCGGCGGCGCAGTGGTGGTCACCGCGGTCGCGGTGGTCTACGCCCCCTACATCACGCGGGTGATCCGCTCCTCGACGCAGGCCATCGCGCCACGCGAGTTCGTGCTGGCCGCCCGCGCGCGGGGCGAGTCGCTGGGCTGGATCCTGTTCCGCGAGATCACCCCGAACATCGGGCCGACCCTGCTCGTGGAGATCGCGCTGCGGTTCACCTACGCCATCATGTTCATCGCCTCGCTGAGCTTCCTCGGGCTCGGCGTGCAGCCGCCCAGCTCCAACTGGGGCGTGATGGTGGCCCAGAACCGGACGCTCCTGCTGGTCTCGCCGATCGGCGTCCTCGTGCCCGCGCTGCTGATCGGCGTCCTGGCGATCGCGGTCAACCTCATCGCCGACGCGCTGACGCAGTTCTTCGGCGACCGCATGCACGAACGGCTGATGGTATGACGGCGCAGACCGCGCGGATCCCCGCGCAACGCGACGGCGACCTGGCCGCGGACGGCCTCTCCGTCGGCTACCGCTCGCGCGAAGGGCTGACCCAGGTCCTCGCCGACGTGTCGGTACGTCTGCGGCCCGGGCGGATCCTCGGCCTGGCCGGCGAGTCCGGATCCGGCAAGAGCACGCTCGCGCTGTCCCTGCTCGGCTACCGGGTCGCGGGCCAGGAGACGCTCGCCGGCCGGGTCGCGTTCGACGGCCAGGACCTCAACCGCGCCTCGATCAAGGAGCTGCGCAAGGTCTGGGGCGCGCGGCTGGCGTACCTGCCGCAGGACACCGCCACCTCGCTCAACCCGGCGCTGACCGTCCAGCGGCACTTCGTCGAGGTGCTCCGCCGCCACCGCGGCCTCGACACGGCGACGGCCGTCCAGCGCAGCGTCGAGTGGCTCGGCCGGGTCGAGATCCCCGAGCCCGAGACCGCGCTGCACAAGTACCCGCACCAGTTCAGCGGCGGCCAACAGCAGCGGGTCGCGCTCGCGCTGGCGCTGTCGGTCGAGCCCGAGGTCCTCATCCTCGACGAGCCGACGACCGGCCTCGACGTGGTCACCCAGGCCCATGTCAACCGGCTGATCGTGGCGCTCGCCCGCGACGCGGGCATCGCCGCGCTCTACGTGAGCCACAACCTCGCGCTGCTCGCGACCGTCTGCGACGAGCTGGCCATCATGTACGCCGGCCAGGTCGTCGAGCAGGGCGTGGCGGCCGAGGTGTACGCGGCGCCGCGGCACCCGTACACCGCCGCGCTGATCGGCGCCGTGCCGACGATCGCCTCGGACCGGCCGCTGCACGGCATTCCGGGTATCCCCCGCCCGTCCGTGCCGGTGCACGTCTGCGGGTTCGCGGAGCGCTGCCACCTGCGCGACGCGGCCTGCGACATCGACGTCCCGCTGCTCACCCTCGCGGGCGGGCGCACCGCGCGGTGTGTCCGCCTCGACGACCTCCAGCCGTTCGACCCGGCCGCCGAACCGGCCCCTGCCAGGGCGACGGCACGGCCGGCGGAGGCACGGCCGGCGGAGGCGGCCGCGACGGCAGGCGACGCGATCCTCGCCGTCGACGGAGTCGGCGTCGTCTTCGCCCGGCCCGGCTCGGGCGAGCCGTTCGTGGCCGTCGACGACGTCTCGGTGCGGGTACCGGCGGGCCGCGCGCTGGGTATCGCGGGAGAGAGCGGCAGCGGCAAGTCGACGCTGCTGCGGGCGATCGCCGGCCTGGTGCGGCCGTCGTCGGGCACGATCACCTATCGCGGTGCGGCCCTGCCGGGGCTCGCCGGTGAGCGTCCCGTCGCGCTGCGCCGGGCGATCCAGATCGTGTTCCAGAACCCCGACGCCACCCTCAACCCCCGGCACACCGTCTACCAGTCGCTCGAACGGCCGCTCAAGCTGTTCCGGCCCGACATCGCCCGGCGCGACCGGCGCGACGCGGTCGCCGCGATGATGCGCCAGGTGCGGCTCTCGCCGGACCTGCTCGACCGGTTCCCGCGACACCTGTCGGGCGGGCAACGCCAGCGGATCGCGATCGGCCGGGCGCTGCTGGCCGAGCCCGAGGTCCTGCTCTGCGACGAGGTCACCTCGGCGCTCGACGTGTCGGTCCAGGCGTCGATCCTCGAGCTCCTCGTGGGCCTGCAGGCCGAGCGGGAGCTGACCGTGGTGTTCGTGACCCACGACCTCGGCGTGCTGCGGGCGGTCGCGGACGAGGCGATCATCATGCAGCACGGGGTGATCCGGGAAGCGGGGCCGACCACGCGGCTGCTCCGGGCGCCCGCGCATCCGTACACGATGGAGTTGATCGCGGCGGTCCCCAACCCGGAGCGGGCCGCGGAGTTTCTTGGTGGGGGGTCCTGACCGTGCATCCCGCCGCTCGTACCGAGTTCGCGCCGCTGCCCCGCACGTACCTCAACACCGCCGGGTACGGGCTGCCCACCGCCGGCACCATCGCCGCCCTGGACGGGGCTCTCGCCGCGTGGCGCGACGGGTCGGCGGACTGGGTCAACGACTGGGACGTCAAGGCGGAGCGGTGCCGGGTCGCGGCCGGCCCGCTGCTCGGCGCACCGGCCGACGAGATCGCGTTGCTGCCGGCCGTCTCGGTCGGCGCGGGCGTCGTCTTCGGCTCGCTGTCGCCGGGCGACGAAATCCTGACCGCCGAGGGCGAGTTCGCGTCGGTGCTGCTGCCCGCGCTCGTCGCGGCCCGCCACCGCGGTGTCAGCGTCCGCCAGGTGCCGTTCGACGCGCTCGCCGCCGAGGTCGGCCCGGGGACAACGCTGGTGGCGACGAGCCACGTGCGCTCCAACGACGGCCGGGTGCAAGACCTCCCCTCGGTCGCCGCCGCGGCCCGCTCGGTCGGCGCGGCCGTGCTCGTCGACGCCACGCACGCGGCCGGCGTGCTGCCGGTCGACGCCGAAGCGCTCGGCCTCGACTACGTCCTTGTCGCGGCGTACAAGCACCTGCTCTGCCCGCGCGGCGTCGCGCTGATGCGCGTCGCGCGGGAGCGGTGGGACGACGTGCCGCCGGCCGTCGCGTCGTGGCGGTCTGCCGGCGACGCGTACGGGCACTACTACGGCCCGACCCTCGCCGACCTCGCCGGTACCGCGGCGCGGTACGACGTCTCGCTCGCCTGGCACGCCTGGGTCGGCGCGGTCGCGGCCCTGGAGTTCCTCGTGGGCGTGCCGGCGGCCGAGCGCCGGGACTGGTGCGTGAGCCTCGCCAACGAGACGGCCAAGCTGCTCGGGCTGCCACCGACCGGCTCGTCGGTGCTCGCGGTCCCGGTGGTGGACCGCGACGCGGCCGCCGCCACGCTGCGTGCGGCCGGCATCGTCACGTCGGTGCCGCCGCCGGCCGGCACCGGCACGGGCGCCCAGGTCCGCCTCTCCTTCCACCTCTACAACGACACGTCCCAGGCCCGGCACGTCGCCGACGTACTCGCGCCGTTCGTTCCGCAACACCCGCAGAGTTCCGGAGGTAGCCCGCAATGAGTTCAGTCGTGCAGGTCGAGTACGTCGGCGATCTCGCGCCGTACGACGACGAGGTGGCCGCCCTCGCCGAGGTCGGCGCCGATCTGACCGTGATCCGTGCCGCCGACGGCGATGCCCTGGTCGATGCGGCGCGGGACGCCGACGTGATCTGGCTCGAGTGGACACCGCACCTGACCCGCGACGTCCTGGCCCGGCTGCCGCGCCTCGGCCTCGCGATCCGCTGGGGCGTCGGCTACGACCAGTTCGACGTGGCGGCGGCGACGGAGCTCGGCATCGCGGTGGCCAACGCGCCGTCGTACTGCACCGAGGACGTCGCCGAGCACGCGCTCGCGCTGCTGCTCGCGCTCTCCCGCCAGGTCGTCCACCGCGACCGCCAGGGCCAGCAGGGACTGTGGCGCCACGGGCCGGCACCGCACCGGCGGCTGGCCGGCAGCACGGTGGGCGTGATCGGACTGGGGCGGATCGGCGGCCGCGTCGCGCGGATCGCGTCCGCGTTCGGCGCGAACGTGCTCGGCTACGACCCGGTCGCGCCCACGATCGACGCGCCCGTACGCCTCGTGAACCTCGAGGAACTGCTGCGCGAGTCCGACTTCGTCAGCGTCCACGTGCCGCTGACCGAGACCAGCCGGTACCTGTTCGACACCGGCACGCTCGCGCTGATGAAGCCGCACGCCGCGCTCGTCAACACCAGCCGGGGCGGCATCGTCCGGCAGGAGGCGCTGGTCGAGGCGCTCGACGCCGGCCGGCTCGGCGCCGCGGCGCTGGACGTGTTCGAGCAGGAGCCGCTGCCGGCCGACAACCCGTTGCGCGGCCGCGACAACGTCATCCTCACCCCGCACGAGGGGGCCAACTCGCCGCAGGCGGTGCGCGACCTGCGCCGCGAGGTGTGCGGCGCCACCGTCGAGTGGCTCCGCACCGGCTGGGCCGGGTCGATCGTCAACCCGCAGGTCCGCCCACACGCGCGTGGCGTCGCGCAGGGGGCACGCTGATGGCGCGCCGGGTGCTCGCGCAGGGTGGCGAGATCCTCCTCCGGGAGGTGCCGGACCCGACTCCCGGGCCCGGTGACGTGGTCGTCCGCCCGCGCTACTCGGTGATCAGCCCGGGCACCGAGCGGTCGATCGTCCGGGCCACCCGGACCAACGTGGCCGAGGCCCACGAGTATCCCAACGCGGCGTACGAGTGGCGCACCATCCGCTCGGGCGGGGTGCGCGGACAGACCCGGATGCCGCAGATGCCGCCGACCGACGCCGCGTCGCTCGGCTACAGCCTCGCCGGTACCGTCGTGGCGGTCGGCGACGACGTGCTCGACCTGCGGCCCGGCGACCGGGTCGCGTGCAGCGGCAGCCAGTGTGCGTACCACTGCGAGCTCGTCGCCGTGCCGCGCAGCCTGACGGTTCCGGTCCCGGAGGCGGTCCCGCTGGAGGCGGCCGCGCACGTCACCCTCGGCGCGGTCTCCATCGAGGCCCTCCGCCGGACCGGCTGCCGCTTCGGCGAAACCGTCGCGGTCTTCGGCAGCGGCATGCTGGGCCTGCTCATCGCGCAGCTGGCGGCGTCGGCCGGCATCTACGTGGTCGCGCTCGACACCAACACCGAGCGACTCGCGCTCGCGACCGCGCTGGGTGCCGTCGCGACGCTCTCCGATACCGGCGCGGAGGGGCTCGCGCGGGTACGGGCGCTGACCGGCGGGTTCGGCGTCGACGCGGTGATCGTGGCGGCCGCCGACCCCGGCAGTACGCTGGTCAACTTCGCGTTCGACCTGCTGCGCCCGGGCGGGCGCGTGGTGGCGCTCGGCGACTTCGGCATGGACCTCGACCGCAAGCGGTTCTTCGCCGCACAGGCCACGTTCGTGCCGTCGGTCGCCTACGGCCCCGGCCGCTACGACCCGGTGTACGAGGAGAACAACGTCGACCTGCCGGTCAATGCCGTGCGCTGGACCGAGAACCGCAACATGGGCCACTTCGTTCGCCTGCTCGCTGAGGGACGCCTCGACCTGGCCGTGATGAAGGCGGTACGCGTACCGTTCGCCGACGCGCCCTCGGCCTACCGCGCGCTGTTCACCGACGACTCCCCGCTCACGGCAGTGCTCGACTTCGGTGGCTGACGAACGGAGCGCCGACCTGCGCTGGCTGGACGACCCGCGGCTGTCGCCGGCCGGCGACCGGGTGGCGTACGTCGAGCGCGCGCTCGACCACGCCGCCGACGCCGTCGCGTCCCGGGTCGGCGTCGTACCGGCCAGCGGCGGGCCGACGACCTGGTTCGGCGAGGGCGCCGCGCCGCGCTGGTCGCCCGACGGCCGCCGGTTGGCGATATGCCGCGGCGCCGCGCTGTGGCTGGTCGACACGGCGACCGGCGCGGCGCAGCGGCTGGCGACCGCCGACGGCGGACAGGTGACGGAGCCGGCCTGGTCACCGGACGGCACGCGGCTGGCGTTCACCCACGTCGCGCTGGTCGAGTCGCCCGATGGATCCCGGGTCGACGGCCTGCCCGGCCTGTACCGGCGCCACCGACGCGTCCGGGTGGTCGACGACCGAGGTCGTCCGCTATGGGCGGTCACCGGCGACGCCTACGGTCCACAGTGGTCACCGGACGGCGCGCGGCTGGGCTTCCTCACGACCCGGTTCGGCGCATGGCCCGACCTGTGCCATGTCGACGCCGCCGCCGGGGCGGGCCCGGTCACCCGGATCACCGACGGCGCGGGACCGGTCCGCGGCTTCGCGTGGAGTCCCGACGGGAGCCGGTTGGCCTACCTGGGCCACCGGCACGGCGACGCCGGCGACGTCAACCTGCGTCTCTGGCTGACCGACCGCGCCGGGCACGCCCCGGCCGACCTGACCGCCGCGTGGGTACACGGCCTCGGCAACCCGGTGCGCGGCGACGACCCGCGCGGCACCGGCGACGCGCCCGTCGTCTGGTCGGCGGCGACCGGCCGGATCTACGCCGAAGTCGCTGTCGGCGGGTGCGGCCCGCTCGCCTGGTTCGCCCCGGCGGCGGACACCGGCGGCCTTGCCTTCGACGGCGCCCACGCCTGCCTGTCCCCCACCGTCGGCGGCGGCCGGGTCGCGTTCGTGCGCAGCGACGCGGCCAACCCGGGCGACGTCCACGTCGCCGACGAGGCGTCGGGCCGCTCGCGCGCGGTGACCGACGCCAACCCCGACGCCGCGCGTCGCGCCCTCCCGATGGCGTCGCTGCCCGTGCGGGCCGGCGACGGCGTCGCGATCGACGCCTGGCTGACCGTGGCGCCCGGCGACGCGACCCGGCCGCTGCTGGTCAACGTGCACGGCGGCCCGCACGGCGCGGTCGGCTGGCGGTACACCGCCGAGGTCCAGCGGCTGGCCGCGCGCGGATACGCGGTGCTGACCCTCAACCCGCGCGGCAGCCAGGGCTACGGCGAGGCGTTCGCCGCCGCCATCCGCGGTGACTGGGGCGGCACCGACTGGTCGGACGTGTGCGCGGCGGTCGACGCGGCGACCGCGCTGCCCACCGTGGACGCACAGCGCACGGCGATCTGGGGCGTCAGCTACGGCGGGTTCATGACCCAGTGGGCCGTCGCGCACAGTACCCGGTTCGCGGCCGCGGTCAGCGAGAACGGCATCAGCGACTTCGTCGCGGCGTGGGGGGTGGGCGCCGGTGCGCCGACGTTCTGGGACCTGCCGATGGGCGGCAGGCCCTGGACGTCGTCGCGGTTCGTGGACCGGTCGCCGCTCGTGCACGCCGACCGCATCGCCACGCCGCTGCTGCTCGTCCACGCCGAGCACGACCAGGTGTGTCCGGTGGCGCAGAGCGAGCAGATGCACGCGGCGCTGCGCACCCTCGGCCGGGACGTCGAACTCGTCCGCATCCCGGGCGAGGGGCACCTGATGAACCTGCACGGCCGCCCGTCGAGCCGGGCCCGCCGGGCCGCGGCCGTCGATCGCTTCCTCGACCGCCACCTGTGCCCGGACCCGCGGGAGACTCAGTAGCCGCGCCCGCGCACGGCGAGGAAGAGCAGCCCGCCGAGGCGCAGGACCGCCTAGATGGCGGCGTGCGCCGAGTCGACGCACCGCTGGCGGATCGCGCCGATCCGCTCGATCGTGCTGACCACCTCGTCGCCTGGGCGCAGGTACACCGGTGGCGTCCGTCCGGAGCCGACGCCGTCAGGCGTGCCGGTGAAGATGAGGTCGCCGGGCAGCAGCGTGCACACCGCCGACAGGCGCGACACAATGCCGGGCACCGAGACGATCATGTCGCGGGTGCGGCCGGACTGCATCAGCTCGCCGTTGACCGTGCACTCGAGGGCGAGGTCGTCGACGTTGTCGAACTCGTCGAGCGTGACCAGCCACGGACCGGTCGGGCCGAAGCCGGGGAACGACTTGCCGAGGCTGAACTGGGGCGTCTGCCCGAGTGTCTGCACCCGCCGCTCGGAGTAGTCCTGCCCGACCGTGAGGCCCGCGATGTGGCGCCACGCGTTGTCGACGGAGACGCGCGTCGCCCGCGTCCCGACCACCGCGACGAGCTCGACCTCCCAGTCGACCGTGTCGCCGGGGATCGGCAGGTCGCCGTGCGGGCCCGTGATGCACGTCGGGAACTTGGTGAACGTGATCGGGACCTCGGGGATCTCGTAGCCCGCCTCGATCGCGTGCTTCCCGTAGTTGAGGCCGACTGCGAAGACCTGCGCCGGTCGTGGCGACGGGGCGCCGAGCGTGGCCTCGTCGATGGGTGTGACGTCGACGGTGTCGTCGAGCGAGCCGGCCCATGCCCGGAACTCGGCCCAGCAGGAGTACACCGCGGCCGGGTCGGCCAGGAACCGGCCTCCGCTCGCCCGCTCGACGTCGATGCCGCCGGCCTCCGTGACGATGGTCAGCCGGCCGTCGACGTTCGCGATCCGCATGTGCCGCTCCTTGCTCACCGAGGGGCCGGCCGCCGGCCCGCTACAGCATCACGCTGATGTGTTCGACGAGTCAATAGATTTTCGAAAACCTGCCGACTGTTCCTTGAGTCGACCCAAGAACGAAAGCTAGTCTGTGGCTCGAACAGGCCCGGGCAACGACCCGATCGGCGCACGGACTCCACCCGAGAGGCAACCGATGGTGACCGAATCCCCGCAGGAGGCCGCCGGCCGGGCCCGCGTGGCCCTCAACGACCTCGACCTGGTCCTGCCGGCCGTCGACACGCTCTACCGCGACCTGCACGCCAACCCCGAGCTGTCCGGTGCCGAGGCGCGCACGGCCGGCGTCATCGCCGAGCGGTACGCCGCCGCCGGCCTCGCGGTGACCCCGGCCGTCGGCGGCCATGGCGTCGTCGGTGTGCTCGCCAACGGGGCCGGGCCGGTGGTGGCCGTGCGCGCCGACTTCGACGCGCTGCCGATCGCCGAGGACACCGGCCTGCCGTACGCGAGCACCGCCGTCGCCACCCGCGCCGACGGCACCACCGTGCCGGTCATGCACGCCTGCGGTCACGACCTGCACACCGCGAGCCTGGTCGGGGCCGCACAGCTCCTCGCCGCGCGCCGCGAGCTGTGGTCCGGCACGCTCGTGCTCATCGCCCAGCCGGCCGAGGAGTCGATGCAGGGCGCCAAGGCGATGCTCGCCGACGGCCTGTTCCGCAGGGACGGCCGTTTCCCACGCCCGGACGTCGTGCTCGCCCAGCACTGCGCCATCACGCGCGCCGGGATGGTGCACCACCGGCCCGGGCTCGCCTACTCGGCGTGCCGCAACTTCCGGATCACCATCCACGGCAGCGGCGCGCACGGCGCGGCCCCACACTGGTCGGTCGACCCGGTCGTGCTCGCCGCCCAGACCATCGTCATGCTGCAGACGGTCGTCTCGCGCGAGGTCGACCCCGACGAGATGACCGTGCTGACCGTGGGCTCCGTCCACGCCGGCACCCGGCCCAACATCATTCCGGCCGAGGCGGTGCTCGAGGTCACCCTGCGCGGCACGTCCGAGGCGGTGATGGACCAGCTGCAGACCGCGATGGAACGGATCGTGCGCGGGGTCGCCGAGGCCGGCCGGGCGCCCCGGTCACCCGACATCGAGCTGCTCGAGCAGACCCTCCCGGTCCGCAACGACGCCGACGTCACCGCCCGGGTACGGGCCGTGCACGCCGACCTGTTCCCGGCCGACGACATGGTCGACCTGCCGTGGCCCAACAAGGGCAGCGAAGACTTCGCCTACTACGGCGAGCCCGGCGACGGGCGCTACTACGCCGGCCCGGCGATCCCGGTGTCGATGTGGTTCTACGGCAGCACCGCCGCCGGGCTCTGGGACGCGGCGAGCGGCGACCTGCGCGAGCGCATCGCCCGGATGCCCGGCCAGCACACGCCCTACTACGCCCCGGACCGGCTGCCCACGCTGCGCCGCGGCGTCGAGACCCTCGTCGGGGCCGCCCTCGCGTTCCTGCCCGCACCGCTGTCGACCCAGGGGGAACCGGCATGATCGACGCATTGCGCGCCATCGAGCGGCGGGTGCTCTGGCTCGCCGTCCGGATGGTCGACGCCGCCAACCGCGAGCGCGACACCGGCGACGGCGTGAAGGTCGGCGGCCACCAGGCGTCGTCGGCGTCGCTGGTCTCGGTGCTCACCGCCCTCTACTTCGCCCACCTGCGCCCCGCCGACCGGGTATCGGTCAAGCCGCACGCCGCGCCGGTGTACCACGCCATCCAGTACCTGCTGGGCAACCTCGACCGGTCCTATCTCACCCGGCTGCGCAGTCGCGGCGGGCTGCAGGCGTACCCCTCGCGTACGAAGGATCCCGACGGCGTCGACTTCTCCACCGGCTCCGTCGGGCTCGGCGCCGCCGCGCCGCTGTTCGCCGCCGCGACCCGCCGGTACGTCGACGCCCACTTCGGCCCGCGCGAGGCGGCACGGTTCGTGGCGGTCATCGGCGACGCGGAGCTCGACGAGGGCAGCGTGTGGGAGGCCGTGGCCGACCCCGCGACCACCGGCCTCGGCAACGTGATGTGGGTCGTCGACCTCAACCGCCAGTCGCTCGACCGGGTCGTGCCCGGCATCCGCGTCGCACAGTGGGCAGCGCAGTTCGCCGCCGCCGGATGGCACGTGGTCGAGGTCAAGTACGGCTCCCGCCTGCGCGCCGCGTTCGCCCGGGAGCACGGGCCGGCCCTGCGCGACTGGCTCGACCGGATGCCCAACGAGCGCTACCAGTCGCTGTTCGGCATCGACGGCGAGCCGCTGCGCAAGCAGTTCCTCGACGGCGCGCCCGCCGAGGTCGCCGCGGCCGTCGCCGACGTGCCCGACGCCGAGCTCGCCGGGCTCCTGCAGGACCTCGGCGGCCACGACATCGAGGCGCTCCTGCGGGCCTACGCCGAGTGTGACCGCGTAACCGACCGGCCGAGCGTCGTGTTCGCATACACGGTCAAGGGCTGGAACCTCCCCGCCGCGGGTCATCCGCGCAACCATTCCGCGCTGCTCAGCGGCGACCAGATCGACGCGCTGCGCGCGGCGACGGGCCTGACCGTCGCGACGGAGTGGGACCGCATCGATCCCGCGACCCCCGCGGGCGCGATCGTCGCGGACCGTGCCGCCGCACCGCCGCGGCCGACGCCGCCGGGTCCGCGGGCAACGGTGCCGGCGCGATCGGGGGTACGGGTGGGGCAGCGGGCCGCCACCCAGGAAGTCTTCGGCCGGGTGCTCACCGACCTCGCCCGCGACCCGGCGGTCGGCCCACACCTCGTGACCACGGCACCCGACGTGGCCACCTCGACCAACCTCGCCGGCTTCATCAACCGCACCGGGATCTTCCACCCCGACGAGCGCACGACCTGGTCGTCGGACCCGATGCTGCGCTGGGTCGAGGGCCCCCGCGGTCAGCACATCGAGCTCGGCATCTCCGAGATGAACCTGTTCATGCTCCTCGGCCAGCTCGGACTGGCCGGCGAGCTGTCGGGCCAGCCGCTCCTGCCGGTCGGCACGGTCTACGACCCCTTCGTCTGCCGTGGCCTCGACGCGTTCATCTACGCGGCCTACAGCGGGGCCAGCTTCGTCGTCGCCGGCACCCCGTCGGGCGTCACCCTCGCGCCGGAGGGCGGTGCGCACCAGTCGACGTTGACCGCCTCGATCGGCCTCGAACTGCCGGGCGTCACGTTTGCCGAGCCGGCATACGGCACCGCCCTCGACTGGCAGCTCTGCGACGCCCTCGGCGCGGTCGCCGAGGGCCGCGGCGCCTTCTACTTCCGGCTCACCACCCGGCCGATCGACCAGGCGCCGTTCGAGGCGGCCCGGGCCCGGCTCGGCGACGCGGTGCTGCGCCGCCAGGTGCTTGCCGGCGCCTACCGGCTGCGCGACGGCGGCGACCCGGCCGTCACGGGCGCGCCCGTCGTGTACGTGGTCGGTAGCGGCGCGGTCCTGCCCGAGGTGCTCGCGGCCGCCGACGAATTGACCGACGAGGGGATCGCGGTGCACGTCGTCGACGTCACATCGCTCGACCGGCTCTACGCCGGCTGGCGGGCCGCCGTACGCGACGGCATCCGCAGCGCGCGCGTACCGGCACTGCCCGGCGCGATGCGTACGGTCTTCGCCGACCGCGCGCCGCTGGTGACCGTGCACGACGCGGCCTCGCACACCATGGCCTGGCTCGGCTCGGCGCTCGGTGTGCCGTGCGTACCGCTGGGCGTCGACGGCTTCGGCCAGTCCGGTACGGTCCACGACCTCTACGAGATCCACGACCTCCAGCCGGGCGCGATCGTCAACGCGGCGCTGTCGGCGTTGAGCCTCCATGGCTGAGCCCCACCACCACGGCCTCGTTGCTCACCGGAGGTACCGTCGTCGACGGCCGCGGCGGCCCACGGGTGGTCGCAGCGTCTCCTCGTGGATGTGGACGGTGTGCGCGTAGTCGGTGTACTGCTCGTCGGACCCGTCGCGGAGGATCGCGAGCTCCTGGTCAGCTCGGCGAGCGTCGCGCGGTGACCGGTCCGGGAGCGGCCGAGCACCTGGGTCGGCACGTCGGTGAAGCCGGCACGCGCGGCGATCTCCACCGCCAGGGCCGACGCGCGGTCCTTCAGCGACCCGGTCGGGTTGCGGCTCTCGTTCGTGGACGACGTCAAAGGACAAACGTCTGGATGTTTGGTCTTTGCCGACCATGCGCCGCGACGCGCTGGGTCCCCCTCCCCACCACGCCGCGGCGCGGTGCGGCTCAACGCACCGCGTTGCGCCAGATGATCTTATTCGGCGTGATGCGGATGACGACCCGGTCGTTGTCGGCGTTGATCCGGATCCAGCGGACGGTCGCCTCGTCCTCGTGGAGGTACTTGAGCAGCACCGGCCAGGACTCGTCGCGCACGGTCGGGCCGTCCACGATCTCGGCGATGCCGAACAGGGTCACGTACGTGCCGCTGAGCTGGTCGTCCACGCAGACGCTGACCCGCGGGTCGCGGCGGATGTTGCGCACCTTGAGGGTCCAGCCGGGGCTGCTGATCCGCATGACCTGGCCGTCCCAGTGGTACCAGGCGGGCGTGACCTGCGGGCTGCCGTCGGGCCGGTTGGTGGCGAGCACGGCGTTGCGCATCCGGGCCAGGAAGTCGGCCATCTGCTCGTCACCGAAGGCGAACGTGGGCGGGGCGGCGGCCGCGGTGCGAGGTACCTCGGCGATCTCGAACTGGCTCATCCGGAGCTCCCTTCGACGGGTACGGGAACGTGGCGACGGCGGGTCAGCGCGTCGGGGGCCCGGCCGAGCGGGCTGGTCGCCAGCTCCTGGCTGAAGTGGCAGGCGGCCGACTGGTCCGGCCCGACGACCCGGAGCTCCGGCCGGTCGGAGCGGCACCGCTCGGGCTGCCCGAGCTGGGTGTAGAGCCAGCACCGCGGGTGGAAGCCGCAGCCGGGCGGAGGCGTGATCGGAGACGGCAGGTCACCGGTGAGGACGATGCGTTCCCGCACCCGCTCGGTCTCCGGGTCGGCCACCGGCAGCGCCGAAACCAGCCCGCGCGTGTACGGGTGGGCACACGCGGTCAGCAGCGCACCGGCCGGTGCCTCTTCGACGATCCGGCCGAGGTACATCACCGCGATACGGTCGCTGACGTGGCGGACCACGGCCAGGTCGTGGCCCACGAACAGGTAGGTCAGGCCGAACCGTGCGCGCAGGTCGACCAGCAGGTTGAGCACCTGGGCCTGGATCGACACGTCGAGGGCGGACACCGGTTCGTCGAGGACGAGGAACGAGGGGTTCACGGCGATCGCGCGGGCGATCGCGACCCGCTGCCGCTGACCGCCGGAGAGCTGGTGCGGGTACCGCCGGGCCAGGTCGGGCCGCAGGCCGACAAGGTCGAGCAGTTCCCGGACCCGGGCCGGGCGGTCGCGGGGTGGCAGCAGGCGGTGCACCGCGAGCGGCTCGGCCAGGATCGCGCCGATGCGCTGCCGGGGGTTGAGCGAGCCGTACGGATCCTGGAACACGATCTGCGCCTCGCCCCGTAGCTGGCGTAGACCCCGGCGGGGCAGGCTCAGCACTTCCCGCTCGCCGATGCGGACCCGGCCGCTGGCCGGTACGAGGCGGAGCATTGCCTGGCCGAGCGTGCTCTTGCCGGAGCCCGACTCGCCGACCAGGCCCAGCGTCTGTCCGGCCGGGATGGTCAGGTTGACATCGTTGACGGCGGTGAGGGTGCCCGACCGTCGGCCGGGCAGACCGGCCCCGGTGCGGAACGTGACCCGCAGGTGTTCGACCTCGACCGTGGCGCTCATCGCAGCCATCCTTCGGGTTCGGTGGCGTGGCAGCGTGCGTCGTGTCCGGTGCCGCGCCGGCTCAGCGCTGGTTCGGACTGTCGGCACACCGGCCGCACGTGGCGGCAGCGGGGAGCGAAGTGGCAGCCCTCGATGGCCGTGCCGAGGTCGGGTGGGCCGCCCTCGATCGGGACCAGGCGTTCGTCGTCGGAGAGCGTCGGCAGCGCGTCGAGCAGGCCCCAGCTGTAGGGCATCTTCGGGGTGTAGAACAGGTTGTCGACGGCACCGGTCTCGACGATCTGACCGGCGTACATCACCGCGATCCGGTCGCAGATCCCGGCCGCGATTCCCAGGTTGTGGGTGATCAGCAGGACCGCGGTACCGGTCTCGCTGCTGAGCTCCTGGATCAGCTCGAGGATCTGTGCCTGGATCGTCACGTCCAGCGCGGTGGTGGGCTCGTCGGCGATGAGCAGCCGCGGCGTGCAGGAAAGCGCGATTGCGATCATGACCCGTTGTCGCATGCCGCCGCTGAGCTGGTGCGGATAGTCGTCCAGCCGCAGCCGGGGGCTCGGGATGCCGACCCGGGCCAGCAACTCGGTGGCGCGTTCGCGGGCGTTGCGGCGGCTGAGGCCGAGATGCTGGCGCAGCGGTTCGGCGACCTGCATGCCGATGGTGTACACGGGGTTGAGGCTCGTCGACGGGTCCTGGAACACGAAGCCGATCCGGTGCCCCCGGATGTCGCGCATGCCCGCCTCCGGCAGCGCGAGCAGGTTCTGTCCGTCGAAGATGATCTCGCCGCCGGTGACCCGGGCGTCGGCGGGCAGGAGGCTGGCGATACTGCGCGCGGTCATCGTCTTGCCGCAGCCGGACTCGCCGACCAGGCCGAGGGTCTGCCCGGCCTCGATGCTGAAGCTCACGTCCTGCACCGCCCGGACCGGAGCCGGGCCGGAGCCGACCTCGGTGGACAACCGGTGTACGTGCAGCAGGGCCATGTCAGTCTCCTTCCGGCCGCGATGTCGGGTCGATGAGGTCCCGCAGGCCGTCGCCGAGCAGGTTGAGGGCCAGCACCACCAGCGCGACGGCGACGCCAGGCACCACGGTCAGCCACCAGCCGAGCCGCATGTAGGCCCGGGCGTCGCTGAGCATGACGCCCCACTCGGGGGTCGGCGGGGCGGCGCCGAGGCCGAGGAACGACAGCGCGGAGCCGATGAGGATGGCCGTCGCGATGGTGGTGGTGGTGAGCACGAGCATCGGCCCGAGGATGTTCGGCAGTACGTGCCGGAGCAGGATCCGCCGGTGGGTGCAGCCCATGGCGACGGCAGCCTTGACGTACGGGCGGACCATCACGCTGAGCACGGAGGCGCGGGCGACCCGGGCGAAGACCGGCACGGTGGCGACCCCGACGGCGATGATGACGTTGGTGACGCTGCCGCCGAGGATGGCCACGATGCCGAGGGCGAGCAGCACCGCCGGGAAGGCCAGCAGGATGTCCATGAACGCGACGGCGCCGAGATCGACGGCCCGGCCGAAGTAGCCGGCCAGGCAGCCGACGGTACCGCCGACGACGAGTCCGAGGAAGACGGCGAAGAGGCCGGTGGCCAGGGTGAGGTGGCCGCCGGCCAGGATCCGGCTGAAGATGTCGCGGCCGAACTGGTCGGTCCCGAACGGGTAGGACCAACTCGGGCTCTCCAGGCGGGCCCGGGGGTTGAGGGCGGTCGGGTCGTGCGGGGTCGCGATCATGCCGATGAGGCTGGCCACGACGACCATGACGAGCAGCATCGCGCCGATGGCGAAGCTCGGGTGCCGCAGGTAGCGCTTCATGACGGCTTCCCCCCGTGCCGGATGCGCGGGTCGACCACGGTGTACAGCAGGTCGACGACGAGGTTGACGAGCACGTAGCTGACCGTCGCGAACAGGACGGTGCCCTGCACGATCGGGAAGTCGCGGTTGGTGATGCCCGACAGCAGCAGTTGCCCGATCCCGTGCCGGGTGAAGATCGTCTCGACGACGACCGCTCCCGCCAGCAGGTTGCCGATCTGCAGCCCGACGATGGTGAGCACCGGGATGACGGCGTTGCGCATGGCGTGCACGCCGATGACCCGCCGTTCCCGCATGCCCTTGCTGCGGGCGGCGACGACGTAGTCGTGGTTGAGCACCTCGAGCAGCGAGCCGCGCAGGAAGCGGGCGATGATGCAGGCCGCCCCGACGGCCAGCGTCACCGCCGGCAGGATGATCGCGCCCGGCCGGTCGGCCCCGATGGCCGGAAACCATCGCAGGTTCACCGCGAACACCAGCAGCAGGACCATGCCGAGCCAGAACGTCGGTACCGACAGGCCCAGCGTGGCCAGGCCCATCAGCGCGGTGTCCACCTTGGATCCGCGCTTGAGCGCGGACACCGTGCCGATGAGCGAGCCGAGGAGCACCGCGATGAGCATCGCGGCCAGCATGAGCAGGATCGTCTGCGGGATGTTCTGCAGCACGAGGTCGAGCACCGGCCGCTGGTAGCGGTACGAGTAGCCGAGGTCGCCCTGCAGGGCCCGCCCCATGAAGCTCAGGTACTGTACCCACAGCGGGCGGTCGAACCCGTACTGGGCTCGCAACTGCTGGCGGGTCTCCTCGCTCACCGGCACGTCGCCGACCACGGCCGTGACCGGGTCGCCCGGGGTGAGGTACAGGCTCAGGAAGACCAGTACCGACACCCCGAGCAACACGGGGACCAACAGCGCGATGCGCTGAAGGATGTACCGTGTCACGGGTTGAGCCACATATCGGCGTAGTAGGGATACGCGAGCACGTTGGTGTGCAGGTTGCCCACCTTCGAGCTGACCCCGTACAGGAAGGCGCCCTGGTACATCGGGTAGATCAGCGCCTTGTCCATGATCGTGGTCTGGAGCTCGCCGAGGATCTGGTTGCGCTTGGCGACGTCCGTCTCGACCGCCTGTTTGCTCAGCAGGTCGTCGATCTGCGTGTCCTTGATGCGCGACCAGTCGAACCCGCCGTAGTTCTTCGAGCTGTAGAAGAGCTGGATGCCGGACGCGTCGCTGTCGACCAAGCCGGTGATGCCGCCGGTACCCTCGCCCTTGCCGTTGGCGTCGGTCGCGGCGGCGGCGGCGCGGATGTCCACCGCCACGTCGAACCCGAGCGGCTTGAGCAGCCCCTGGACGCCGGTGGCGATCGGGTTGAACTGCGCTTGCGTGATGATCTTCAACGCGAGCCGGGTGCCGTTCTTGCTGCGGAAGCCGTCGCCGCCCATCGTCCAGCCGGCCCCGTCGAGCAGGCTCTCGGCCTTCGCCTTGTCGTACGCGTACCGGCCCTCCACCGACTTCGAGTAGCCGACAGTCCGCGGGGAGATCGGCCCCTCGGCCGGCGTGTAGATCCCGAACAGGGCGGTGTTGATGAGGTCGGTACGGCTGATCCCGTACTGGATCGCCTGCCGGACCGCGAGATCGTCGGTCGGGGCGCGCTCAGTGTTCAGGAACAGCGAGAGCGAGCCGCCGCTCCACGGCGCGGCCACCATGGTCAGGTCGGAGCCCTTCTTCTTGAGCAGTGAGAAGTCGGCCGCCGGCATGTTCCAGGCGAGCTGTACGTCACCGCTCTGGACGGCCGCCGACCGGGCCCCGTCGTCCGGGACAATCTTGAAGATCAGCTTGTCGAGGTACGCCTTCCCCTGGTGCAGGAACGACGGCCCCCAGGCGTAGTCGGCCGTGCGCTGCAGGGTCACGTGGTCACCGGTCACCCACTCCACGAACGACATCGGGCCGGTGCCCACCGGGTGCTGGCCGTAGCCGGTGCCGTACTTGGCGACCGCCGCCGGGGACACGATCGCCAGCCAGTGCTGACTCAGGGAGTTGAGCAGCGACGGGAAGGGCGAGGAGTACGTGAGCTCGACCGTGGCCGGGTCGACTGCGGTCACCGTCTTCAGCGGACCGAGCTTGGCCCGGGCGACCGGCGACTTGAACGAGGCGTCGAGGATCCGCTCGAAGTTGAACTTCACCGCCTCGGCGTTGAAGTCGGTGCCGTCCTGGAACTTCACGCCGGTACGCAGCTTGAAGGTCGTGGTCAGGCCGTCGGACGAGGTCGTCCAGGACGAGGCCAGCCCGCCGACGTACTCGCCGCTGGACGGGTTGAGCCATACCAGTGGGTCATAGATCTGCATGAACACTTGGTGCGCGGCCGCCTGGGCGGCGCCGGCCGGGTCAAGGCTGTCCGGCTCGGCGGAGAGCGCCACGCTCAGCGTGCCGCCGTCGACCGGCGTGCCGCCGCCCTGGTTCTCCTCGGCGGGACCTGAACCACACGCGGCGGCGGTGAGCAGGACGGCCACGCCGCCGATCACCATCCGCCGAAGTCTGAGCCACGAGGGAGCTGCCATCTCCAGAACCTCCTCGTCCGAGCCGCTGTGGGGGTCGGGTCGGCCCCAACCAGGCTCCGTGCACCGACGGAGGCGGCCCGATGTTCGATGACGAGAAGCTACTGTGAACATAAGGCGGCTTCAAGACATGATCGGGTAAATTTCGAAAATGATCGGCGTCAGCACCGCTTCCGTGGTGTTCTGTCCGGCCCGGTGCCGCGCGTGCCGAATACCCCATCCATGCAGGTCAAGCGGCCTGGTGGTACTCGTGGAGGATGCCGCCGAGACGGTCGCGTCGACGGACGTCGAGTCGGGCCAGCGTGGCCGGTTCTGTGATCGGTTCGGGCAATGGCGCGAGTGGGCGGGCGTTGGCGACGCCTCGATGGGGTCGGTGCGCGTTGTGGTGGCGTGCGTATTCGCACAGGGCGTGCAGGAGGTGGGCCCGGTTGTAGAACAGCATGCGGTCGAGCAACTCGTTGCGGCAGCTCAGCAGGTTCCGGATCTGGGGTCACGGCGTGAGCAGCGGTGGCCCCCACAGGTCATCGGCTAGCCGGAAGTCCGGCCCCCTCATGTCGGGTTCCCAGCCGGCGGACAGAGCGGCGCGGATACCCAACGCGACCATGCCCGGAGTGATAACGGCGAACTCGTTTGTATAGGCCACCAGACGGCTGGCGGGTCCCTCGGCGAGTTCGACGACGACGCCCTGCACCGGCTCCGCGCGAAGGGTTATGACCCAGCGGTAGCGACGTCCGTCGACGACGACGGTTCGGCTGCCTTTGCGCCGCAAAGCCATGGTGCCTCCATCTCGACGGCCAACATTACTGCCGGGTTCATCCGACAGGCTGTCGGTGTCGCGTGCACAGCGCCTGGCGGCCCAGACGGCGCTCGGCCGGTTCGCCTCCCCCGATGACGTGGCCCGGGCCGTCGCCTTCTACGCCGGTGACGACAGCGAACTCATCACCGGCACCACCGCGCCGGTCAACGGCGGCATGGCCATGGACTGACCCATCCTGGAAACCGTCGATGCCTCGATCGAGCGGCCGGTCCGGGTTGAGTTCCCGGGAGATCCGCCTCGACGCGCACCGGGCACCTCCGGGAAAGCACGGCGAACGGCGCGACCTTCACTGTACGTACCTCTCCCCATGCCTCGCGTCAGTCGGTGAGCCGGCGGAACCTGCTGCGGTGGAAGACCAACGGCGCGACGTCGCTACGGTGCAGCAGGCCGTGGATGGCGAGCAGCACGATGTCATGGTCGCCGGCCGGCACCTCCGCGTGCACGGTGCACTCCAGGCACAGCGGCGATCCTTCGATCACGACGGCGCCGGTGTCGGTCGCCTGCCAGGACAGGTCGGCGAATCGGTCGCCGGTGCGGGCCGCAAGCGCCCGGCAGGCGGCGTACTGGCCCTCGGCCAGGATCGACAGGCCGATCCTGGTGGCGCGCCGCAGCACCGGCCAGGTGGTCGACGTGTGTGCCATGCAGACCGAGACGAGCGGCGGGTCCAGCGACACCGACGTGAACGAACTTGCCGCCAGCCCGACCGGGACGGTGTCGCGCAGTGCCGCGACGGCCGCAACCCCGGACGGGAACGCGCCGAACGCCAGCCGCAGCTCGGCCGGGGTGAGGTCGGCCGATTCAGCGGAGCGCATCGGTCGCCACCTGCTGCATATCGTCGAACTCCTGGTTCTCGCCGGCCATCGCCCAGACGAACGCGTAGTTCGACGTACCGGCGCCGGTATGCACCGACCAGCTGGGCGAGATGACGACGTCGCGGTCGGCGAGGATCAGGTTGCGGGTGCGTTGCGGCTCGCCCATCAGGTGCACGACGCGATGCTCAGGGCCGAGCCCGTAGTACAGGTACACCTCGGTGCGCCGGCCGTGCGTGTGGCAGGGCATGGTGTTCCAGACCGAGCCCGGTTCCAGGCTGGTGATACCGAGCACGATCTGCGCGGTGGCGACGCCATCCTGGTGCAGGTACTTACGGATGGTCCGCCGGTTCGCCGTCTCGGCGGCGCCGGCCGCGGTCTCGGCGGCCTGGGCCTTCGTCACCAGTGTGGTCGGCAACGCAGTGTGCGCGGTGGCCGAGAACAGATAGTAGGTCGCGGGATTCGCGGCATCATCGCTCGCGAAGCTGACCTCACGGGTGCCCTGGCCGATGTACAGCACGTCCTGCGCGGCGAGCGCGAACTGCACGCCGTCGGCGGTCACCGTTCCGGTGCCGCCCAGGTTGGTGATCGCGAGCTCGCGACGCTGGCAGAAGTACTCGGCGTAGAGCGCATCGTCCGTACCGAGCGACAGCGGGTTGTCGAGGGGCACGACACCGCCGAGCACGATCCGGTCCTCATGGCTGTAGACGAAGCGGACTGCGCCGGGCCGGAAAAGGTCGTCGACGACGAACCGGGCGCGCAGGGCGTTGGTGTCCAGCGCGGTGATCTCGGCAGGATGAGTGGCTTCGCGGGTCTGCATGGCTCCTCTGTCGGTGTGGGTCAGGCACGGACGGTGCGGGTGAGCACCTCGGGATTGACGATGTCGGCAGGCGCGATGCCTGCGCAGACGGCGAGGACGTTGGTCATCACCCGGCGCTTCAGCTCGCTCACGGACTCTTCCGAGTACCACGCGGCGTGCGGTGTCAGCACCGCCCGGGGCTGCGTCAGGAGCGGGTGCCCGGCGGGCAACGGCTCGGGATCGACCACGTCGAGCGCGGCGCCGGCCAGCTGCCCGTTGGCGAGAGCGGCTACCAGCGCGTCGGTGTCGACGACCCCGCCGCGGCAGGTGTTCACCAGCACAGCGCCGGGCCGCATCCGGGCCAGCGCGGCGGCATCGATGAGATGGTGCGTCGCCGGCGCGAGCGGCACGTGCAGCGACACCACGTCGGCCGCGGCGAGCAGTTCGTCGAACGAGAGCTGCACGACACCGTCGAGCCGCTCGCCCGACGGGTAGCGGGGATCGTGGGCGACCACGCGGTAGCCGAGGCCGGCCGCCTTCTGTGCCGTGGTCCGGCCGATGGCGCCGAAGCCGACCACCCCGAACGTGCGCTCGCTGCTGCGATGCAGCGGCCCCGCGGCGCCGTAGTCGGGACGCCCGGCACGTACGCTTCGGTCGAGCGGCAGCACGCCGCGCTCGACCGCGAGCGCCAGCGCGACGGCGTGCTGGGCCACCTCCTCGTCGGCGTAACCTGGCACGTTGCAGACGGCGACGCCGCGGGCCGACGCGGCGTCGACGTCGACGGTGTCCACGCCGACGCCGTACCGGGAGACGGCACGAACGGTCGGCAGCGCGTCCAGCACGGTCGCGTCAATGGGTGCGTACTGCACGACCAGCCCGTCGGCGCCGGCGCCGGCCGCGACGACGTCGGCCGCGGTGCGGCACCGCGCGAGTACCAGTTCGGCACCGTGTTCCGCGGCGAGCTGCTCTTCGATTTCGACCGTGGCGTGGTCGCAGTCGGTGATCACGATCCGCATGCTGCGGCGCGCTCCTATCTCACGTATGGTCCGGCCCGGATCGCGGGTGGTGCTGTCGTGGACTTCCCGCGATCCGGGCCGGGGTGATCAGCTGGCCTTGAACTTGTTGATGGTGTTGTTGACCATCACCTGGTTGTCGGTCCACCACTGGTTGTTGCGCGGGGTGGTGTCCTTCATGTTGTCGCCGGCCGGTAGGAACCGCAGCAGGGTCTGGTCGGTGATGCTCGACGGGTCGAAGTGCTTCAGCCCGGTCGGCACCGGCGAGGCGGCCGCTTCGCTGTAGACGGCCTGTCCCTTGGTGTCGGTGATGATCCACTTGAGCAGGTACTGCGCGGCGTTCGCGTTCGGCGCGCCTTTCGGGATGCCGAAGGAGGAGCTGGCCCAGCCGGCCTGGTTCCAGGTGAAGCTTGCCGGGTACTTGTCCGCCACGATCATCGTCTTCGCCATGCCGTTGGCGATGATGCCGATCGCGCAGGACCCGTTCTCGAAGTTCTGCACCTCGAGGGTCGGCGAGGCATTCCACACGATGTCGTTCTTGATGGTGCCCAGCTTCTTGATCGCCCGGTCCATGTCGATCGGGTACAGCTGATTCGGCGCCACGCCATCGGCGATGAGTGCACTCTCGAGGACCCAGCCGACGCGTACGTCGCTCATGAAGCAGCGCTTGCCGGGGAACTTCTGGGTGTCGTAGAGGTCGGCCATCGAGCTCGGCTGCGGCCCGGAGGCCGGGTAGTTCTTGAGGCTCCAGGTCAGGTTCATGCCGTACGTGCCGTACTGGATGCTGTACTCGTCGTAGGTGCCCGGCTGCAGCTGATCCACCGGCACGATCGACGTGTCGATCTTCTGCAGCAACTTCGCCTGGTCGACCGCGGGCAGGAACGGCGTCTGCGCCAGGCTCCAGGGCACCTGGCCCGCCTGCACCGCCGCCTGCAGTTTCGCGATCGTGCCACCGAAGTCGATGGTCACCGGCACGCCGGTCTCGTTGGTGAAGTTCTTCCACAGGCCGTCGGCGAGTGCCTTCGAGGCGGACCCGCCGCTCAGGTCGAAGTACGCGATCTCTCCGTGCGGCCCGCCGGCGGTGGACGGCCCGCCGTTATTTCCATCGCTCGACGAGGAGCACGCCGAGGCGATGAGGGTCATGGCGAGAAGCGCTGCGACTGGCGGCCATCGACGTAACAGACGTCTCTTCATGGCTTCTCCTGCTCTGATCGGGGTGTCGGGTGGGGGTGTTCGGACCAGGGGGTGTTGGTCACTGCGTGGCTTACGGCGCCGACTCGCGCGAGCGCACGACGCTCGCCGTGCCGGCCCGGACGAAGACCGAGACCTCCTCGCCCACTGCTGGAAGGCGGCCACCGGCATCCACGTCCGCGGTCAATGAGCCCTGCTGCCAGCTCAACTTGAGCCGGAACGCCTGTCCGAGGAAGTAGGCGTCGTCCACGACAGCGTTGGCGAGGTAGTGCTGCTCGTGGTCGCCCGGCGAGGTGGAGCCGATCGCCCGGACGCTCAGGTGTTCCGGGCGGATGACGCAGGTGGCGGTGGCCGAGACGGCGATGTCCGTCTCGTCCCGGCAGGGCAGCCGGCTGCCACCGATGTCGATCACGGTCGCGGCCGGGCCGCGCTCGAGGACGCAGCCCGCGACCAGGTTGACGTCGCCCAGGAATCCGGCGACGAACAGATCGCCCGGCTGCTGGTACAGCTCGATCGGCGCGCCGAGTTGGGTGAGCAGGCCGTCGCGCATGATGCCGATCCGGTCGGAGAGCACATAGGCCTCCTCCTGGTCGTGCGTCACGTAGATGGCCGTCGTGCCGGTCTCGCGCTGGATGCGGCGCAGCTCGCGGCCGAGTTCCTGCCGCAGCCGCCGGTCGAGCGCGCCGAGCGGCTCGTCCAGCAGCAGTACCGTCGGCCGGTGGACGAGCGACCGGGCGAGCGCGACCCGCTGCTGCTGGCCGCCGCTGAGCTGGCTGGGATAGCGCTTGTCCATCCCGGTCAGGCCGACGATGTCGAGCATCTCGGCGATCAGCTCCCGGCGCCGGGCGGTCGGGATCTTGCGGACCTTCAGCGGGTACTCGATGTTCTGCCGCACGGTCAGATGCGGAAACAGCGCGTAGTTCTGGAAGACGAAGCCGAGATCGCGCTTCTGCGGCGGCAGCTTCGTCACGTCCGCGCCGTCGATGACCACCCGTCCGGCACTCGGCTCGATCAGCCCGGCGATGACGCGCAACAGGGTGGTCTTGCCCGACCCGCTCGGTCCGAGCAGGGTGAGGAACTCGCCGGGATCGATGGTGAGATCGAGCCCGCGCAGCACGGTCGTGGCGTCGAACCCGCAGCTGACGCCGTCGATCCGGACGCTGCCGCGGGCGCCCTCGGCGCTCGGCGCCGCCGCCGCGGTGCGGGTTGGCTTCATCACGGAATGCACGGGATCTCCTTCAGGACGCATGTTGTCGCCGATCGGGCTTTACGCCGGACCGCGCCGGGCACCCACCCGGCCGACGACGAGGGAGACGACCAACCCGACGATCACCAGGAGCACGAGCATGCTCGAGATCGCCGGCACCGCCGGCACGACACCGGAATCGAGGTAGGAGTAGATGACGACGGGTAGCGTCTTGGACAGCCCGTTCTGGAACTGCGCGATGACCACGTCGTCCCACGACACCATGAACGCGGCTACACCGGCGCTCACGATGCTGCCGAGCTTCGAGCGGACGACGACCAGCCAGAAGGTGCGGGTGCGCGACGAGCCCATCGTCCAGGCCGCCTGCTCGAGCGTGATGTCGCTCTGGGCCAGCGCACTGTTGATGATCGAGAAGGCGAGCGGGAACGCGATCACGGTGTGCGCCATGATCAGTCCGACGTTCGAGCCGATCAGGTGGAGGCGGATCTCCACGTCGTAGAGGCCGATCGCCAGCAGGATGTGCGGCGTGATGACGGGCGCGAAGGCGATCGCCAGGATGATCGCGCGCACTGCCCGATTGCGGATGCGCTGCACCGTGCGGGCCAGGCTCAGCGCGAGCGCGACCGACAGCACGGCCGTCGAGATGCCCACGATCACGCTCTTGGTGAAGGCCGGGATCCACACGCCGGCGGTGAACACCTGACTGAACCAGGTGAGCGTGAAGCCGCGTGGCGGGAAGACCACCTGCTGCCCGGTGCCGATCGAGAGCGGGAAGACCACCAGCACCGGCGCAAGCAGCAGTACGAACACGATGACGAGCACGACCCGGCTGCTCCACACGGCGGGCGTGCCACGCAGCGGCTCGCGGTTGCTCGTGCCCTTGGCCACCGTGGTGGGCACCCCGACGGTCGCGCCGCCGGTCAGTCGTAGCGTCAGGCCGTAGCCGATCATCGTGATGATCAGCAGCACGATGCCCATCGCGCTGGCCTGCCCCCACTGGAACAGTTCGATCTGCTGCTGGATGAACACGCTCATCGTCTGGTCGCGGGGCCCGCCGAGCACCGACGGCACCAGGAAGAAGCTGAGCGACAGCACCATCGTGAAGAGCATCCCGCTGATCACGGTCGGCCTGGCCTGCGGCAGGTAGACGGTGAAGAATGCTCTGGTCGGCGAGGCGCCGAGCGTGTGCGCCGCGAGCGTCAGGTTGGTGTCGATCCGCGACAATCCCGCGTAGAGAATCAGAATCATGACCGGTAGCTGGTAGACGGTCATGCCGATCACCGTCGCGGTCGTGTTGAACAGCAGCGGGAACTTGCCGAGGCCGATGGCGTCGGTGAACGAGTTGACAACGCCGTCAGGGCTGAGCAGCACCGTCAACGAGAAGAGTCGCACCACGGTGGGCACGAAGAACGGCACCAGGATGCCGAGCAGCAGCAGCGACGCCCTGCGCGGCTGCATCCGCGACAACAGGTACGCCACCGGGAACCCGAGCACGGTCGTGATCAGCGTGGTGTACAGCGCGAGCCGCAGCGTGCGCAGCTCGATGATGCGCAGCAGGCTGTCGGTGCCGATCTGCGTGAAGTTCGTGAAGCCGAAGTTCGGGTGCGTGTAGGAGACCTCGCCGAGTGGGTCGAAGCTGCGCAGCAGGATGTCGACCAGCGGCCAGAACAGGAAGATGCCGTACAGCGCGAGTAGCGGCAGCACCACCGCGACGCCGACCGACGCCGAGACCCACCTGCTGCGCGTACCCGCGGCCGCCGCCTCATGCTCCGGCTCGGCGGGGGCGAGCCGGGCGGCGGGTGTCACTGACGTACTCATCGCCACCTACCTCTCCGCCATGTACGCGATGCGCCCGCTCTGGTCGGCAGCCGCCGCCAGCTGCTCGGGCGTGAGCAGTGCCGGCGTGCCGAGCGCGCACGCGCGCCAGTACACCTCGCACAGCCACTCGAGCAGCTGCGCGAACTCGGCGGCCTGCTCGACCGAATCGCCGGTGACGACGGCGCCGTGGTTGCGCATCAACACCGCCCGGGCTCCCCCGGCCAATCCCGTCGCCACCGCATCCGCCAGCTCCGGCGAGCCGAACGTGTGGTAGCCGACGACGCCGACCGGTCCACCGAGCCGGTGCACCGAGTAGTGCACCGGCGGCAGCGTCTCGACCACCGTCGAGACCGCGGTGCAGAAGGCGCCGTGCGTGTGCACGACGGCGCGGGCGTCGGTGACCCGGTAGACGCCGAGGTGCAGCTGGGTCTCCGACGACGGGCGGGCGCCGGCCCGCAATTCCTGGTCCGGCAGCCCGCTGGTGAGCACCCCCTGCGCGTCGACGACGCAGAGATCGGCCGCCGACGCGCTGCCGAACCGCAGGCCGGAACGGGTGATCAACGTCCGCTCGGAGTCGAGGCGCATGCTGACGTTGCCCGCGCCGGCAACGGCGAGCCCGTCGCGCTCGAGCAGCGCGAGCTGGCGCACCATCCGGTCCGCTGTGTTCCACGCCGACGCCATGCGCTCAGCCCGTCAGCAATCCGCGCCCGGCGACCGGCTGGCCGGCGAGCGTCGCGTAGGCGGCATCGGTGCGCTGCAGGATCTCCTCGATCACCGCTGGCGTGTGCGCGGCATTGAGGAACCAGTTGTGGTGCGGGTGCACGTACACCCCGTTGCTGATCGCCGCGGAAGCCCAGGCGTTGCCGAGCGCGAAGTCTTCATCGGCGACGAAGGTCAGCAACGGCATCTGGACCGGTCCGGTGTACCGCACCTGGAAGCCGTAGGCCTCCGCCTGAGCCAGCAGACCGGTGCGCAACTGCTCGCCGGCGGCCCGCAGGTTCGACTCGAACGCGGCGGTGTTCACGACGCCCAGCGTGGCGAGCGACGCCGCCATGCTCACCGCGGAGAACCAGAACGACCCGGTGGTGTACACGCGTCCGGCGGCGTCACGCAGGTCAGTGCGACCGAGCACGGCGCTGAGCGCATAGCCGTTGGCGATCGCCTTCGACCAGGCACTCAGGTCCGGCCGCACCCCGAACGACTCCCAGCTGCCGCGCACGTCGAGGCGAAAGCCGGTGCGGACCTCGTCCAGCACCAGCAGTGCCCCGATCCGGTCGCACGTCTCGCGCAGCGCCCGTGCGAACTGCGGCTCGGCCAGCTCCTGCTCGCGTCGCACGTCATGCCGCACCGGGCAGGCGATGACAGCGGCGACCCGATCCTCGATACCCGCGATGGCCGCATGCAGCGAGTCGATGTCGTTGTACTCGAAGTACACGAGATTCTGCCGGTCGGCGGCGGTGACGCCCGCCGGGTAGGGCGTGCACCACGGCGCGGCGCCGTGGTAGGCGCCCCGCGCGATCACGACGATCTCGCGACCGGTGTGCGCTCGTGCGATCGTGCAGCACAGCGTGGTCGCATCGGTGCCGTTCTTCGCGAACATCGCCCAGTCGGCATAGGGCACCAGGTCGACGAATGCCTCGGCCAGTTCCACCATGCGCGGCGACGTCCCGTCGAAGCAGTCGCCGGCCCCGGCCTGCGTGCGCACCGCCTCCTCCACCGCCGGGTACCGGTGGCCGAGCACGATCGGGCCCCAACTGGACATCAAGTCCAGGTACTCGCGGCCGTCGACGTCCCACATCCGGGCGCCGTCGGCACGCTCGATGAACTGCGGATAGCCCTCCGGCAGCACCTGAGCTGCCATGTGGCCGTACATGCCGTTGGGAATGACCTTGCGAGCACGGCGTCTCAGGTCGCGATCCCGGGGTGCCAACTGATCGATGATCGCCACGGCGCTTTGGTCCCTTCCCGCTGGACATACGTGGACTTTGGTGCGACGGAAGCAGGCAGGCGACGGTGCGCGAAGCGGCTTCAACGTGCGAGGTGCCTATTGTTACTCGCTTGTGCGAGATAAGTAAAGGTCTCCCCGACCGCCTTCTGTAGCTCCCGAACGATCGCGCCACCCTTCAGCAATTGCGTGTGGTCCTGCGGTCATCTCACCAACGGCGACGGGGGTAGCCGCACTTCCGAGACTCGATCGTTACGTTGATTTATTCCGAACAGCTGTCTACGATCCCGGCGTAGGCAGCCGCCGCGGCGATGCGCCGCCCGCCGAAAGGATGACGCCATGACTGGCCGCCTCGAGATTCTCAGTTCCATCACCCGCTTCGCGCCGCAGCGCAGTGACGACGGTCCCTCGGCCCTGATCGAGGCAGCCCAGGCAGCCGAGCGCGCCGGCATCGACAATCTGCTGATCGGCTACTCGTCGCAGATTCCCGACGGGTGGTCACTGGCCGGCTACGCGCTCGCGCACACCTCGTCGATCCGGGTGTTGCTGGCGCACCGTCCGGGCGTCATGGTGCCGACCGTCGCGGCGCGGATGGCCGCGACGCTCGACGTGCTGTCGGGTGGCCGGTTCACGCTGAACGTCATCACCGGCGGCTCCCCCGACGACCAGCTCCGCGAGGGCGACCTCGTCGCGCACGACGACCGGTACCGGCGCAGTATCGAGTACGTCGACATCATGCGACGCGTCTGGTCGGCCGGCGAACCGCTCGACATCGACGGCGAGTTCTACCGGTTCCGCGACACCTCGCAGCGGCTCAAGCCGGTGCAGGCAGGCGGACCGACCATCTACATGGGCGGCGCCAGCAGCGGCGCGGCGGACTTCGCGGCCCGGCAGGCCGACGTGTACATGTCGTGGGCCGAGCCGGTCGCGATGGTCAAGGCGCGGTTCGACGAGGTCCGCGCCCGCTGCGCAGAGCTGGGCCGGCCGGTGCCCCGGTTCTCGGTGAGCCTGCGGCTGATCCTCGGGGACACCGAGGATGCCGCGTGGTCGGCGGCGAACGCGATGCTGCCGCCGGACTTCGAAGAGACCCGCCGCCGGGACCGGCACGCCGAGGACGTCGGGCGTAACCGGCAGCTCGGCCTGGTCGAGGAGTCGCTGGTCCACGACGAGCGGCTCTGGCTCGGCCTCTCCGCCGCGACACACGGCCAGGGCGGCATGGGCGCGCTGGTCGGCACGCCCGAGCAGGTCAAGGACGCCTTGCTGCGCTACGTGTCCGAGGCCGGCGCCGACGCGCTGCTGATCACGGCGGCCGACGGATACTTCGGCGAGCTCCCGGACGGCTTCGTCGACGCGCTGCGCACCGAGGGCGACAAGATCGTCGCCGGCCGCTGATCGCCGATCGCCGTGGATCCGCGCCCGCCGGCCTCGCTGACGGATGTCAGCGAGGCCGGCCGGGCCGGGGCACGCCGTTCGCCCAATTGCTGCATGAGGAGCGCTGTGTGGATCGGCCCGTAATTTCAAGCAACGACACGGCCGAGAAGACCCGCAGCGCAGTCGCCGTCGGCACGCTGGCGATGTGCGGCACAGCCGTATCGCTGCAGCAGACGCTGGTGCTGCCGGTGCTACCGGACTTCCCGCGGCTGCTGCACACCACGCCCGACAACGCGTCCTGGCTGATCACCGCAACGCTGCTGGCGGGGGCCGTCGCCACACCGACGCTGTCGCGGCTCGCCGACATGTACGGCAAGAAGCGCATGATGCTGGTGGCACTGGCCGTCATGATCGCCGGTTCCGCGCTCGGTGCCTTCAGTCAGACCCTGCCGCTCATCATCGCCTCCCGTGCCCTGCAGGGCGTCGGCGTCGCGCTCGTCCCGATCGGGATCGCGATCATGCGCGACGAGCTTCCGCCACGACGACTCCCCCTTGGCGTGTCGCTGATGAGCGGCACCCTCGCCATCGGCGCCGGGGCCGGGCTGCCGCTGGCCGGGCTGATCGTCGAGCACATGAACTGGCACGCAGTGTTCTGGGTCAGCGTCGCCGCGGGCGCCGTGCTGTTCGCGGCGGTGGCGCTGGTCGTCTCCGAATCCCCCATGCGTACCCGCGGATCGTTCGACTTCCCGGGCGCCCTGTTGCTCTCCGCCGCGGTGACGGCATTGCTGCTCGCCCTGTCCAAGGGCTCCCACTGGGGCTGGCTGTCGTATCAGACCATCGCGCTCGTCGTGCTGGGCCTGGTCCTGGTGGCGGTCTGGCTGCCCCTCGAACGGCGGGTGCACAACCCGCTCGTCGACGTGCGGGTCGCCGCGCGGCAGGCGGTACTCCTGGTCAACATCGCCTCAGTCCTGACGGGGTTCGCGATGTTCGCCAACATGCTCACCACCACCCAGCTGCTACAGCAACCGGTGCGAACCGGATACGGCCTGGGCCTGGACACCCTGCACACCGGGCTGTGGATGGCGCCGATCTCGCTGGTCTTCGGCACGATGGCGCCCGTGTCGGCGTCGATCACGCGCCGCTTCGGCCCGCAAACGACCCTGCTGGCCGGGGCCATGACCATGGCCGCCTTCTACTCCTCCCGCGTCTTCTTCAGCCATGGGCTCTGGCAGATCGTCGCCGGCTCGATGCTCGTCGCGGTCGGCACGTCGATGACCTTCGCCGCGATGCCGAGCCTGATCATGCGCTCCGTCCCGGCGACCGAGACCGCGTCCGCGAACGGGCTCAACACGCTGCTGCGCTCCGTCGGCACATCGACCTCGAGCGCCGCCCTGGCCGCGGTCACCACGACGGTGGTGGTCGACGTCGACGGTGACGCGCTGCCCAGCTTCGGCGCGATCGCCACCATGTTCTGGGTCGCCGCCGGCGCGTCGCTCGTCTCCGCGCTGCTTACGCTGCCGCTGTTCCGGACGAGGAGGCACGACCTCGGAGAGCCGCCGTCGGCGACGACCGAGGCGCGAGCCGTCACGGTCCGGGGCGCCGAGCGCGTGGTCGACGTGCGACTTCGGACCAGCCGCGACAACGGGTCGGCCCGCCCCACCCCGACGCGGGACTCGTCGTCGGGGCGCTGACCGGGCTCGCCGCAGGTCGGGTAGCCCGGCGGGGCTGGGCACCTAGGTCGTCAGTGCGCGCACCGCGGCTGCCGTGCCGGACCGGGCCAGGACCCGCAGCAGGTCGCCGGTGCGCTCCTGGAACGCCGAGTCGGCCGCGAGCACCGCACCGAACAGCTCGTCCTCGCCGAGCAGTGCACGGACCAGCTCGCGTTCGTCGGGATGCCGGCGGCCGCGCTCGATGAGGGCGGCTGCCCGAGGATCGGCCGGCGGGTCGCCGGCGAGCGCCTCCGGCCGGCACAGGCAGCGCAGGTACGCCGCGGTGAGCAGGCACAGCGCGCTGGGCAGCGCGGACCGTCGTGCGTACCACGACGCGGTGTCGACGACTCGTTGCCGTAGCTTCAGCGAACCGTCGGTGCCGACCTGATCGGTGCGGTGCCCGAGCGCGGCGTTGCCGAACCGGCTCGCGAGCGCGGCGCGGTAGGCCTGCGGGTCGAAGCCGTCCGGCGCGGGCAGCGTGGGCTGGTACTCGTCGCCGATGGCGTCGACGGCGGCGCGGACCACCGGGTCGGCGAACGCCTCGGCGATCAGCGTGTGGCCGCGCAGCAGCCCGAGGTAGGCGAGCATGCTGTTGCTGCCGTTGACCAGCCGGACCTTGATCGTCTCCCAGTCGTGTACGGCGGTGGTCACCAGTGCCCCCGCTTCGTGCCACGGCGGCCGGTCGGCCGTGAACGAGTCGTCCAGGACCCACTGCCGGAACGGTTCGGCGGGCACCGGCACCTGGTCGGCGTAGCCGGCCCGGCGGGCCAGTTCGCGGTGCCGGTCGGTCGTGGCGGGCACGATACGATCGACCATCGTCGCCGGGAAGGCGACCCGCGCGTCCAGGTAGTCGGCGAGCGCGGAATCCTCGGTACGAGCGGCGATCCGGCGCATCACGCCGGAGAGCACCTGCCCGTTGTCGGTGAGGTTGTCGCAGCTGACGACGCTGATCGGTAGGCCGCCTGCGCCCGCCCGCCGGGACAGACCGGCGGCCAGCAGCCCGAGCAGCGAACGATCACCGGGCCGGTCATCGTGATAACCGGCCTCGGTGATCGTCAGCGTCACCACCGTGACCTCCGGCGACGCGATCGCGTCGACCACGCCGGCCGGATCGTCGGCGGGGAGCATC
>NZ_BAAARV010000120.1:0-45844 GCF_039532525.1 Dactylosporangium salmoneum | reverse complement strand
GTTCCCCGTCGATGGTCAGTACCGTGTAGCGCATCTCCTGCCGCCGCAACGTTTCTACCAGTGCCCGGTTGCTGCGGGCGACCCCGGTGATCCGCCAGCCGTCACCGGCCAGTTGCGTGTAGACGGCCTGGTGGCCGCGGTGGAAACTGCCGAGCCCGAGGTGGACGATGCGCGACACGTCAGGGCCGGTAGGTGTCGAAGCGCTGCAGCGCGTAGAACTTCCGCACCGTCTCGTGGATCTCCCACGTGCCGCGCCACCCGTCGGGCAGCACCAGCACGTCACCCGGGCCGAGCTCGACCGCGTCACCGCCCTCGGTGGTGACCGTGGCCCGGCCGGAGATGATGTGGCAGATCTCCGCCCAGCCCTCGCGCTTGCCGCGCAGCAGGCCGGGAGTGGCCTCCCAGATCCCGGACTTCATGATGCCCTTGCGCTCGTCGGGCCACATCGGCAACGACACCTCGTAGACGTCGCCGGCCGGTGCGCTGCCGGCGACGGACTTCTCCGGCAGGTCGGCGGACTGGACCTGGGTGTGCCGGACGGCCGGCGTGATGGCGGGCGTGGTCATGAGCTGTCTCCTTTGAGAAAACGCATCCGGGTGCGGTCAGACGGGCCCGAGCACGACACCGATGCCGTGCTCCTCGAGCTCGTCGACGGTCGCGGCCAACTGCTTGCGGCGCGGGTCCGTGCGGTACCGTTCGATCGCCGCCTTGTCCTCGGCGCGCACCAGGATCACGTCGGTGTAGCCAGCCGACCAGGGCGACTGGTTCTTGCCGACGGTGACCTCGACGACACCGTCGATGTCGGCCAGCTCGCGATAGCGGGCGAGCACTTCCTGCGCCGACTGTTCGGTGGCGATGTCCTTCCACCGCAGCAGGGAGATCTGCACGTACATGCGGCTCCTTCATCGGATCGACCGGGCAACGAGCGGCTCGCGACGGCTGGAGAACAGCGCCCGAGCCGATGGTATAGTGAACAAGCGAAATAAATGCTAGGGTTCGGCGCGTGGGCCCGTCAAGGCACCCTCGGCCCCGATCCAGCAAGTCTTCCTGCTCCTGGAATGGCCTTATGACGCTTGGGAATCCCGCTTCCGAGGCGCGCCGCGTGCTGTGCCTCGGCGCCTACATTCTCGACATCCTCGGCCGGCCGATCAGCCGCCTGCCCGATACGCAGAACAGCCAGCTCATCGAAGAGATCCGGCTGACGGTGGCCGGCACGGCCGGCGGTACGGCGGTCGACCTGGCCCGGCTCGGCATCCCGACCTCGGCCGCCGGCGCGCTCGGCGACGACGCGGCGGGCCGGTTCGTCCGCACGTTGCTCGACGAGGCCGGGGTCGACACCCGTTGGCTGGCCACGCTCGCCGACGTGCAGACGTCATGCACCATGCTGCCGATCGCGCCGGACGGCTCACGGCCGGCCTGGCACGTGCGGGGCGCCAACGCCCGTTTCGGTGCCGAGCACCTGCCGTGGGCGGAGCTCGACGAGTTCGCCGCGGTCCACGTGGGCGGCGTGAATGCCCTGCCCGGCTTCGACGGCGACACATGCGTGCAGCTGATGGCCGCGGCCAAGCAGGCCGGTTGCATCGTGACCGCCGACTGCCTGGGCGTGAAGCGGGCCGATGCGGCCGACCTGCTTGGCCGCTACCTGCCCTATGTCGACGTGTTCCTGCCGAACGACCTGGAGGCGTTGAAGATCACGGGAGCCGACCGGGTCAGCGACGCCGCGGCCGTCTTCCGCGACATGGGCGCGGGCGCGGTCGTGGTGACCACCGGCGCGGACGGCTGCGTCGTCGCCGATTCCCGTGGCGTGTGGCGGATACCGGCGTACGACGTGCCGGTGGTTGACAGCACCGGCTGCGGCGACGCATTCTCCGCCGGAGTGCTCGCCGGCCTGGTCAGCGGCTGGGACCTCGAGCGCTGCGTCAACTTCGGCAACGCCGCCGCAGCACTGACCGTGCAGGCGCTAGGTTCTGACGGCGGCCGGCTTTCCGCGGAGCGGGTCACCGCTGCGCTCTCCGGCCCGCGTCGCTCGTTCACCGACGGATCCCCAGGCGAACAGGGAGTACAGCAGTGCCGAAGATAGTGGACCACGGTAAGCGTCGTGAAGAGCTGCTCGAGGCGGTGACCCGCGTGATCGCGCGCTCCGGCATCGAGGGCGCCACCATGCGGGTGATCGCCGACGAGTCAGGCTGGTCGACCGGGTCGCTCGCACATTACTTTTCCGATCGCGACGACATACTGGCTTCGGCCCTGCGCTACTCGCACCGCGTGATCCGCGAGCGTTGGGCCCGCAAGATGGAAGGGCTGGCCGGCCTCGCCGCGCTCCGCGAGCTGGTCCTGGACAACCTGCCGCTCGACGCCGAGCGGTCGTCCGAGACCCGGCTGGAGATCATCTTCTGGGGACAGGCGCTCAACGCACCATTCCTCATGGAGGTCCAGCAGAGCGAGGAGACCGACCTGTTCCGCACGATGCGCGAACTGGTCGTCGACGCTCAGGTGGCCGGCGAAGTGAAGCGCCGGCTCAACCCGGACCTTGTCACCGAGCGGCTGCTCGCGCTGATCGACGGGCTGAGCCTGCACAGCCTGCTCTACGGCACACGGCTGTCCACCTCGGCGATGACCAAGATCATCGACCAGGAGTTCGAATCACTCAGTCCCTCCTCCGAGGACTGAGTCACCGATCCATCGGCGCACCCTCGCGGGCATGAAAGGTGAACACAGCATGACCAACAGAGAGACAGCCGTGGTCACCGGCGGAAACCGCGGGATCGGCGCCGGAGTCGTCGACGAGCTGGCAGCCGCCGGCTACGACGTGGTCTTCTCCCATCGCGGCGAGCCGGCGAAGGCGCGCGACGTCGCTGAGTCCGCCCGCCGATACGGCGGGCGGGTCGAGCCCGTGGAGGCCGACTTCCGCGACCCGGACCAGGTCCGGCACTTCGCCGAGTGGGCCATCGGCGACTTCGGTCCGGTGCAGGTGCTCGTCAACAACGCCGGCCGCGGTTACTCCGAGCGGCTCTACGACACCCGGCTCACCGACGTCGACGACGTGTACGCCATCAACTTCCGCGCCCCGCTGCTGCTCACCCAGCTCGTCTCGCGGCACATGATCGACGAGCGGATCGCCGGCCGCATCGTCTTCGTCACCTCGATCCGCGCCCGGTGGGTCGATCCGGTCGATGCCGTCTACGGCGGGCTGAAGGCCGCGCTCGACCGGGCGATGCGGTCCTGGGCGCTGGAGCTGTCGGTGCACCGCATCCGGGTCAACGCGATCGCCCCCGGCGCGATCGAGGTGTTCCCGGAACGGGCGCACCGCTACCGCGAGCTGGACCGCGACATCCCGCTCGGCCGCACCGGTACACCGTCGGACATCGCCAAGACCGTGCGCTTCCTGGTCTCCGACGACGCGTCCTACATCACCGGTGCGTCGATCCCGGTCGACGGCGGGATGCCGCTGCCGGCCACGTACGGCGGCGACGACATCGGTCCGGGTAACCGCTGGGGCCAGGTGCAGGTGCGGCAGCCGACGAGCGACTTCGCCCGCCACCCGGGCGGATACGACCCGGCGCCGAGCCGGCGGACCTGACGTGCCCGACTCCCTGCTCGCGCTCGCCGGCGTCGCCGCGGACGGCGCACCGGCTCTTCAACTGCGCAGCGCGGACGGCGCCGACCTGCTCGCCAGCACGCCGTTGGCGGCCACGCCCGGCTACCTGTCGTGGGCAGCCGACGCGGGTGTGCTCTTCGTCGCCGGTACCGCGGGCGACGGGGGGATCCTGGACGCCTACCGGCTCGACGGCGCGGGTTTCGTCCGTGTCGACCGGGCGGCGAGCGAGCCGGCTGCCGTCCACGTCGCCGCGACCGCGGATGCCGCTCGGGTGGTGACCGCGCATTACCGCAGCGGCGCCACCTGCTGCTGGGCGTTCACCGGCGACCGGCTACACCTTGACGAGACGATCGTCGGCAGCGGCAGGAGCGTGACCAGCCGCCAGCAGAGCAGCCACGCGCACAGTGCGCTCCCTCTCGCCGACGGGGTGCTCGTCTCCGACTTCGGTGCGGATGCCGTGCGCCGCTACCGGTTCGGCACGGCCGGCCTGCACCTGGCGGCGAGCTGGCCGGCGCCGCCCGGCAGTGGCCCGCGCCACCTCGCCCGCGCCGGCGACACGAGTGTGCTCGTCGTCTGTGAGCTCGCCAGCACCGTGCACCGCCTCGACGTCAGCTCGCTCACCGAGCTCGCCGCGCCGGTCAGCACCCTGCCGGCCGACTACCGTGGCGCGAACCAGACTTCGGACATCATCGTGGACGCCGGGACGGTCCTGGTCGGCAACCGTGGGCACAACTCGGTGGCTGCGCTGCCGCTCGCCGGCGGCCGGCCGCGCTGGACCGCCACCCATGGCTGGCCGCGGGACCTGTCGACCTCGCCCGGCGGGCTACTCGCGGTGGCCAACGAGGACACCGGCTGGCTCGAGACCTTCCGCCTCGCCCCCGATCACACACTGGCGCCGCTGCGGCAGACGGCCGCGCTCGCGCAGGCGATCACCGTCGGCTACCTGACCTGACCCCGTCCGCTCGATCGGAGCAGCCATGAAATTCGTCTGTGTCGACGGAGTCCCCCGCTACCGCGACCTCGCCGCGACCTTCGCCGCCACGATTCTGCGGCCGTACGGCCATGATCTCGTCTGGTACGAGGAAGCCGCACCGGATGCCGACCGGTTCGCCGAGCTGGCCGCCGGCGCCGACGGGCTGCTGCTGTACGGCCTGCGCGGCCGGTTCCCCGCCGAGGTGCTCGACCGCTGCCCGACGATCAAGATCGTCGGGTACCTCGGCACCGGAGTCGCCCGCGCCGTCGACGTGCCCGCCGTCCGCTCCCGCGGGGTGGCCGTGTGCAACGTGCCCGACTACGCCAGTGACAGCGTCGCCGAGCTGACCGTCGCGTTGTTGCTCGCGGTCGCCCGCCGGCTCACCGAGGGTGATCGCACCGTCCGGGCCGGCGAATGGGCGCGCCGGCCGGGGCGGCAGCTGATCGGCAAGCAACTCGGCGTCGTCGGTGCCGGACCGATCGCCGCGAAGGTGATCAGCCGCGCCCGCGGCCTGGGCATGCGGCCGGTGTGCTGGACCCGCCGCCCGACGCCTGAGCGCGCGGCGGCACTCGGTGTCGAGTTCGTCGAACTGCCCGCGTTGTTCGCGGAGTCAGACGTCGTCAGCCTGCACCTGAGCCACACCCCCGCCACCGACGGGCTGATCTCCGCGCAGTTGCTCGGCACGCTGAAGCCGGACGCGATCTTCGTCAACACGGCCCGGGCCGAGCTCGTCGACACGGCCGCGCTGTACGACCTGCTCCGCCGCGAGGCGATCTTCGGGGCCGGCCTGGACGTGTTCGACTCCGAGCCGCCGGACCTCTCCGCACTTCCACTCGACGCCAACCTGGTGCTCGCCCCGCACGCCGCGTCGGTGACCGCCGAGACGTTCGGTGTGGCCCTGCGCATCGGCATCGAGAACATGCGCGCGTTCGCCGCCGGTCAGCTCGTCAACGAGGTGACCGAGTGACCGCGCTGCGCCGGCTGCCGATCGGCCGGACCGACGTGCTGGTCACCGACCTCGGTCTCGGCGCGGCGCCGCTGGGAAACCGGTACACCCGGATGTCCGACGAGGCCGCCACCGCCCTTGTCGACGAAGCTTGGCAGCAGGGCATCCGGTTCTTCGACACCGCGCCGCAGTACGGCCTCGGCCTGTCGGAACGGCGGCTCGGCGCGGCCCTCGCCCGGCGTGATAGGGCCGACTACGTGATCGCGAGCAAGGTCGGCCGGCTACTCGTCCCCAACCGCAACCCCACCGGTTCCGCACTCACGTCGACGGTCTTCGACGTGCCCGACGACGTCGAGCAGCAACCCGACTACAGCCGCGACGGCGTCCGCCGCAGCGTCGCCGCCAGCCTGGAGCGCCTCGGCATCGACCGTCTCGACATCGCCCTGGTGCACGACCCGGATCGGCACCTGGAGCAGTGTGCCGCCGAGGCGCTCCCGGCACTGGCCGAACTCCGCGAGGAGGGCCTGGTCGGGGCGATCGGCGTCGCCATGAACCAATGGCAGGCACCGCTCGACCTGGTGCGCACGACGGATCTCGACTGTGTGCTCGTGGCCGGCCGGTGGACGTTGCTGGACCGCTCGGCGCTGCCGCTGCTGGACGAATGCGCCGAACGCGGCGTCTCGGTGCTCGCCGCCGCACCGTTCAACTCCGGCCTGCTGAGCACCGACCGGCCGGAGCCGGGCGCCCGCTTCAACTACCGGGCGAGCGATCCCGCGCTGATCGAGCTGACCACGTCGCTCGCCGCCGCCTGCACCCGGTTCGGCACCACGCTGCCGTCGGCCGCGCTGCGCTTTCCGCTCAGCCACCCCGCCGTCGCCTCGGTCGTCGTCGGCCAGAACAGCGCCGCGCAGGTGACCGCCAACGTCCACGCGTTCGCCGGATCCCTGCCCGGGACGCTGACGGCCGAGCTGAACCGGCTGATCGGGGACGGCCCGGCATGAGCGACGAGCCGGTGGGAGTCGCGGTGATAGGCGCGGGCGCGGTGGCCCAGGCGGTGCACCTGCGCGCCCTCGTCACGCTGGCCGACCGGTTCCGCGTCGTGGTCGTCATGGATCCCGACGCCGCCTTGGCCGACGAGGTGGCGCGCCGGTTCGGCGCCGCACCATCGACCAACCTCGACGACGCGCTGACCCGCCACGGCGTCACGGCCGCGGTGATCTGCAGCCCGCACCGCTTCCACGCCGAGCAGATCACGGCCGCCGCACGCCACGGAATCGCCGTGCTGTGCGAGAAGCCGCTGGCGACCTCGACGGCCGACGTGCAGCAGATCCGCGACACGCTCGCGACCCATCCGGTGCCGCTGGTCGTGGGCGCGATGCACGCCTTCGATCCCGCATACATCGCCGCCCGGCAGCGATGGGCCGAGCTCGCCGAGTCGTGCACGATCCTGCGCTCCGTCGTGCTGGTGCCGCCGAACGACGAGTTCGTGCTGGCCGCCGCCGAGCTCGCTCCGGGCTCCGCCCAGACGCCTGCGCCGAGTGCCGCAACGCCGTTGTCGCGGGCGATTCTCGGCCTGGCGACGCATGTTCTGCCGCTGGCCCGGTCGCTGCTGCCGAACGTCGACCGGCTTGTTACGGCGCGTTTCGTGCCACCGTTCGGCTACCAGCTGGTGCTCACCGGACCGGCCGGCCGGATGGAGCTGCTGGCCCTCGCCGCCGGGCGCTGGCAGCCCTCGTGGACCCTCACGGCCTGGGGCCGCGAGCACCGGCTCGACCTGAGCTTCCCGCCCTCCTACGTGCAGGCCGGCTCGTCGCACGCGACCATCCGCTCCACGAACCACCCGGACCTGGCACAGACCTGGCAGTCCCCGGTCAACGGCTACCTGAGCGAATGGCTGCACCTCGCCGACCTGGCCGGCGGCGCGATCACGCCGCGCTACCCGGTCGCGACCGCGCTCGACGACATCGACTTCGCAATCGGGCTCATCGACCAGGCCGATCGGCTGGTGGCGGCATGACCGGCCGGCGCACCGTCAGCACCCGCTGGTGCGCACCGGCCACAGCGCGCCGCCACGAGCTCGCGGCGCTGACGCTCGGCGGGCGACTGCGGCTGGCGGCGGACGAGCGGGCCGACATCGCGGTCGTGACCGCGAGCCCGCTGCTGCTCGACCAGGTCCGGTCGGCCTGCGCGGCCGGGGCCCGGACGATCGTGCTCGACACGCCCGGCGCTGCACGCGCCGCCGACGTCGGGGAGCTGGCCGACCGGGCACGCGGCATCGGGCTGCAGGTGGTGGTGTCCTGGATGTTCGCCGACAGCCCGCTGCTGGCGGACCTCACCGCCCCGGAATCGCCGGCCCTGCTGGACAGCTGCCAGCTGATCGACCCGTCGTCCGACGTGCGTGCGGCGTTGGTCGAGCACCTGGTGATCCTGCGCCGGCTGACCGCCGGCGAGTTGCGCCTGACCGCGTTCGACGAGCACGGGTACCACCTGACCGGCGTCGCGGACGCGCCGGCGATCAACGTGTCGGGTGTGGTGTCCCGGCTCGGGCCGGCTGAGTTCACCGTGACAGCCGTCGACCCCGAAACCCGGTGGACGGTTCGGCTGCCCGCCGACCCGGCCGACATCCCAGGCCGGAGCGTTCGGTTCGACGCGACCGGCGAGCAGGCCGTCCGGCCGGCCTACGAATCGCTGCTACGACAGCGGTGGCTGGCGCTGCTCGACGCACCGGCGAGCGACGACGGCCTCGCCGAACTCGCCACCGCGATCCGCACCGCCGGCGGGCTCGTCGCGTCCTGACCGCGCCGCCCACACTCGTCACGTTCGGCGCTGCTCCATGCCCGGCGTTCGCGTCGAGCGCACGCCGAGGTCTCCGGCCCGCAGATCGCCGCGGTCTTAGAAGATTGCAGATGTCCGCTCGGCGCGGTCGGGTATCGTGCAGCACGGGCCTGCATCCGGCCCGCTGCGAGGGAGACCAGCATGGCAGACGCCGCCAGAGGCGTGGTGACGGCACAGGACGCGGCCCTGGCGCGGCTTCGCGATCGGCTGGCCCGCGGGGTGCTGCGGCCGGGCGACCAGATCCGCCAGGAGGTGCTGGCCGCCGAACTCGGGCTGAGCGTGGTGCCGGTGCGCGAGGCATTGAAGACACTGGAGGTCGAGGGGCAGGTCAGCTACTACCGGCACCGTGGCTACTTCGTCGCGCAGCTCGACCTGGACGAGCTGACCGAGACGTATCGCATCCGGACGCTCTTGGAGGGCGAGGCGGTGGCGCGGGCGGTCACCCGCATCGGGCGCGACGACCTGGACCGGCTCCGCGAGGCGATCCGGGACATCGCCACGTTCACCCGGAGTCAGGACATCGCGGCGGTCACGGCCGCGAACCGGCGCTTCCACTTCACACTCTTCGAGGCCGCCGAGATGCCGCGGATGACAAACTTCATCCGCATGCTGTGGGACTCGACCGACGCCTACCGGTCGCTGTACTTCGCCGATGCCGCACACCTGCGGCTGATCAACACCGAGCACCGGCAGATCCTGCGCGCGGTGCGCGAGGGCGACGTGGAGGCCGCCGTCGAGCTCTCGGCGGCGCATCGCGAGAACGCGCTCGCCGCGCTCGCCCGGCTACTCGCGGAGACGCCCTGACGCGCCGGCCGTCAGCACGATTCCAGCCAGCGCCGGACATCCCCGGAGTCAGCACCCAGCTCCGGCGGGGCCCGGTGGTAGCGCACCGGCGTCGCGGCCAGCCGAAGTGGACTGGCCAGGGTCGCGATGTCGATTCCGCCGCTCCCGGGTAGCGTCGCCACCGGGTCCAAGCCGAGCTGTCCGGCCAGGTCGAACGCGCCGGCCAGGTCGTTCACCGGCCCGCACGGGACGCCCCGCGCCTGCAACAGCGCGGCCCAGGCCTGGGCGGTGTCGCCGGCGAGTGCCGCCTCCAGTTCGGCGACCAACTCGGCCCGATGCACCACCCGGTCTTGGTTGGTGGCGAACCGGGCGTCGGTCGCCAGCTCCGCCCGATCGAGTGCCACGCACAGCGCGGCGAACTGCCGGTCGTTCCCCACGGCGAGGGCGAGCGTCGCGTCCTTCGTCCGCACCGTCTCGTACGGCGCGATGCTCGGATGCCGGTTGGCCATCGCCGCCGGCACGCCCGCCTTGTTGATGTAGGCGGCGCCCTGGTTGGCCAGCGAGGCGAGCAGGCTGGAGAGCAGATTGACCTCGACCCGTTGCCCGGTGCCGGTGTGCTCGCGGTGCCGCAGCGCGGCGAGGATCGCGATGGTCGCATGCAGTCCGGTGATCACATCGACGATTGCGACCCCGACCTTGGTCGGCTCACCGCCGGGCGCGCCGGTGATGCTCATCAGCCCGCCCACCGCCTGCGCGACGAAGTCGTAGCCGGCGCGGTCGGCACCGGCGCCACTGCCGAAGCCGGTGATCGAGCAGTAGACCAGGCCTGGATGCGCGGCCAGCAGCGTGTCGGCGTCGAGGCCGAAGGCCGCGAGGCGGCCCGGCCGGAAGTTCTCCAGGAACACGTCGGCGCGGGCGGCGAGCCGACGGGCGAGCTCGAGGTCGGCCGGGTCGTCGAGGTCGAGCGTGACGCTGCGCTTGTTGCGATTCACCGACGAGTAGTACGTGCTCATCGTGCCGACGTACGGCGGTCCCCACGCCCGGGTGTCGTCGCCGCTGCCGGGCCGCTCGACCTTGACCACGGTGGCCCCTAGGTCGGCCAGCATCATCGAGGCCAGCGGGCCGGCCAACACCCGGCTGAAGTCAGCGACGACCACACCGGCGAGCGCTCCGCCGTGCTCGTCCGAGGTCAGATTGCTCGATGTCACAGCGATTCCCTTGTCAGCCGAGGCGCCTCATCCTACGATCTTCTAAAATCTAAGACAGGTTGCCGCCCGACGCAACGACCCATGCAAGCCCGGCCTGTGCACGAGCACGCGCCCTGACCACCACGAGGTACCTGTGCCGAACGATGTTGTCTCGATGCTCGACTTTGACAGCCTGCTGACCGACGAGGAGCGGCTGATCCAGCACACGGTGCGCGACTTCGTCGCCGACCGGGTCCGGCCGGCCATCGCGGAGTGGTTCGAGCAGGGCGTGTCGCCGGTCGAGCTCGCCCCCGAACTCGGCAAGCTCGGGCTGCTCGGCATGCATCTGACCGGCTACGGCTGCTCCGGCACCAACGCGGTGAGCTACGGCCTGGCGTGCCTGGAGCTGGAGGCCGGCGACAGCGGACTGCGCAGCCTCGTCTCAGTACAGGGGTCGTTGTCGATGTACTCGATCTGGAAGTACGGGTCGGAGGAGCAGAAGCAGGAGTGGCTTCCGCGACTCGCGGCCGGCCAGGCGCTGGGCTGCTTCGCGCTCACCGAGCCGGACTTCGGCTCGAACCCGGCCGGCATGCGCACTCGTGCCGAACGCTCGGGCACCGACTGGGTGCTGACCGGGAACAAGATGTGGATCACCAACGGCAGCGTCGCCGACGTGGCGACGGTCTGGGCACGGACCGACGACGGCATCCGCGGCTTCCTGGTTCCGCGGGGCACACCCGGCTTCACCGCGTCGGACGTGCGCCACAAACTGTCGCTGCGCGCCTCGACCACCTCCGAGCTGACGCTCGACGGCGTCCGGCTGCCGCAGAGCGCGATGCTGCCGCACGCCCGCGGCCTGGCCGGCCCGCTCGGCTGCTTGAACGAGGCGCGGTTCGGCATCGTGTTCGGCGCGTTGGGCGCCGCCCGTGACTGTCTCGACGCCGCAATCGAATACGCGACCACGCGGATCCAGTTCGACCGGCCGATCGCCGGGTTCCAGCTGACCCAGGCGAAGCTCGCCGACGCGTCGCTGGAGCTGCACAAGGGCCTGCTGCTCGCCCTGCACCTCGGCCGGCTCAAGGATGACGGCAAGCTGCGCGCCGAACAGGTCAGCCTCGGCAAGCTCAACAACGTCCGCGAGAGCATCGAGATCGCCCGCACCTGCCGCACGATTCTCGGCGGCTCCGGCATCACCCTCGAGTACCCGATCCTGCGGCACGCCAACAACCTGGAGTCGGTGCTGACCTACGAGGGCACCAGCGAGGTGCACCAGCTCGTGATCGGCCAGGCCCTCACCGGTATCGCCGCCTTCCGCTGACGACAAGGAACGAAGCCGACATGCCCGAAGACCTGCAGCTGCTCATCGACGGCGACTGGCTGGCCGGCAGCGGCCCGCTGCTGCGGTCGGTGAATCCGGCCCACCCACACGAGACGGTCGCCGAAGGCGCGACGGCCACCGGCGCCGAGGTCGAGCGCGCGGTCACCGCTGCCGCTGCCGCGGCGGAAGGCTGGCGACGCACGCCGCATCACGAGCGCGGCGCGATCCTCGCCCGGGCCGCCGCCGCACTACGGACCGAGGCCGACGCGTTCGGCGTGGAACTCAGCCGCGAGGAAGGCAAGCTCGGGGCCGAAGGCATCGGCGAGGTACGCCGCGCCGCGCAGATCCTCGACTTCTTCGCCGCCGAGGCCGACCGCGAGGCGGGCGAGCTGTACGCCTCACCGCGGGCCGGCGAGTCGATCGTCGTCAGCCGGCACCCGGTCGGCGTGGTCGGCGTGGTCACGCCGTTCAACTTCCCGATCGCCATCCCCGCCTGGAAGATCGCCCCGGCGCTGTCGCACGGCAACACCGTCGTCTGGAAGCCCGCCAGCGTCGTCCCGCTGCTGGCGCAACGACTGGCCCGCGCGCTGACCGACGCAGGCCTGCCCGACGGGGTGCTCAACCTGGTCGTCGGCGCCGGCTCCCTCGGCCAGGCGATCGTCGACCACCCGCTGGTCGACGCGGTGACGTTCACCGGGTCCACCACCGTCGGCCGCTCGCTGATCGCGGCATGCGGGGCCGCCGCGAAGCCGATCCAGGCCGAGCTCGGCGGCAAGAACGCCGCGATCGTACTGGCCGACGCCGACCTTCCGGCCGCGATCGACGACGTCGTCGCCGGAGCCTTCCGCGCCAGCGGTCAGCGCTGCACCGCGACTTCGCGGCTCATCGTGCAGGCCGACGTCGCCGAACAGGTCATCGACGGCATCCGCGCACGCATCGAGTCGATGGTGCTCGGCGATCCGACGATTGCGGGCACCGACGTCGGCCCGGTCATCACCAGCGACGCACGCGATTCGATCGCCACCGCGGTACGCGCGGCCGGTGCCCGCACCCGGCTGCTCACCTCGGGCGATCTGCTGCCCGACATCGACGCCGGCTACTACGTGCGGCCGACGCTGATCGAGGTCTCCGACACCCGCGACCCGCTGTGGACCGACGAGATCTTCGGGCCAGTGCTCACGGTGACCCGGGTGCCGGACGTCGACACCGCGCTGCGGTTGGCCAACGACAGCCCCTTCGGGCTGTCCTGCGCACTGTTCACCAGCGATCTCGCCGTCACGCTGCACGCGATGGCCGAACTGAGGGTCGGCGTGCTGCACGTCAACAGCGAGACCGGCGGCGCCGACCCGCACGTGCCCTTCGGTGGTACCAAGGCGAGCGCGTTCGGCCCGAAGGAACAGGGTCGGGCCGCTCGCGACTTCTTCACCTCCATGCGGACGGTGTACCTGCAGGGGCGGCGCTGAGCTCAGCGGGGTCACCCAGCTGGCGGGCCGAATGAAGCGGCCGGCTCCGCCACAGCCGCGCACCCGATCCGCCCGGCAACCTCCATATTGGACAGTCCTTCGGCGCAGGCCATGACCATCACCGCCGTCAACAGGGAGCCTCACTGATGCACGTCGCCAACACCGCAGCCATCGTCACCGGTGGCGCCTCCGGCCTCGGCGCCGCGACCGCCGAAGCGCTGGCGAAGGAGGGCGCGCGGGTCTTCGCACTCGACCTCCAGCAAAGCATCGACAAGGCCGACCGGATGCCCAACGTGGAGTACCTTCCTACCGACGTCACCAACCCTGACGAGGTTCGGGCCGCGGTCGCGACCGCCTGCGCGGGCTCGCCGTTGCGTACGGTCGTCAACTGCGCGGGAATCGGTCCGTCCATGCGGATCCTCGGCCGCAACGGCGTTCACGCCCTCGACCTCAACGGTGAGGTCATCCGCATGGACGGCGCCCTCCGGATGGCCCCACGCTGACCCAACCGCGGCAAGGAGCAACCGGGACCGCCGAGCCTACGGCAGCAGTTGCAGGATGCGGTCATCGGTGCTGGCCGGTGCCCCGCTGCCGTCCCGATTGGACGTCATCACCCACAGCGTCCCGTCGGGCGCGGAGGCGACGGTGCGGAGCCGCCCGTACGAGCCGACGAGCAGCGCCCGTGGCTGCTGTCCGTTCAGCCCGACCTTCCACAGTCGCTTGCCGCGCAGGCAGGCCACGTACACGTGGCCGCCGGCGACCGCGATGCCGCTCGGCGATGCGTATTCGGGTGCCCAGACGTCGATCGGGTTCGCGAACCGGGTGTCGCTGCCCTTGCCCTCCACCACCGGCCAGCCGTAGTTCTTCCCGGCCTCGATGCGGTTGAGTTCGTCGAAGCGTTCCAAGCCCAGTTCGGATGCGTACAGCGTGCCGTTGGGGTCGAAGGCGAGACCCTCCACGTTGCGATGGCCCAGGCTGAAGACGGCGCTGTCGCCGAACGGGTTGCCGGGAGCCGGCTTGCCGTCGGGGGTGATGCGGAGGATCTTGCCGGCGAGGGTCTGGCGGTTCTGGGCGTTCGCGCCGTTGGCGCTGTCGCCGGTACTGGCGTACAGCATCCCATCCGGCCCGAACGCGAGCCGGCCCCCGTTGTGCTGGTCGGCGTGCGGAATGCCGGCGAGCACCGGAACGGGGGTGCCGCCGAGGTGGAACCGTACGATGCGGTTGTCGACCGCGGTCGAATAGTAGGCGTACACCCAATGGTCGGTCCGGTACGACGGCGACACCGCGATGCCGAGCAGACCCCCTTCGCCGGTTGCGTGCACGTCGGCGAACCGCTGGACTTCCTCGACCGCACCGCGCTTGCTCACCGCCAGGACCCGTGCGGTGTTCCGTTCCGTGACCAATGCCGAGCCGTCCGGGAGGAAGGCGAGGCCCCACGGGATCTGCAGGCCGGTGACCAAGGTGCGGACCTCACCCGGCCGGAGGTCGTTCTTCGGTGGATCGCCGACACCGACGCCGAGCGAGACGGCTGCCGCCGAAACGCCGATGGAAGCCGAGACGGCGACCGCTGCGACGACGGCCCACCAACGGAGGCTCACCACACCACCACGGTTCCGGATGCGCCCGAACGCCACCGCACCCGCCGGGAATGATCAGGACACCTCGCGGACAACGCCGCGCCCGGAGCAACGACCGTCAGCGTCGCGGCCGAGCGGATCTCCTCATCCCAGGTGGTGAAGACCTCGAACCCGGCGCGGGTGCGGGTCGAGCAGGCAGCATTTAGTCCGGGGGCCGGATGAGCTGGGCGTTGACCACCACGGCGGGGTCGACGCCGAGGTTGGCCTGCGGCTGTGTGTCCTCCTGGTGGCGGCGGGCCAGGATCGCGGCTCCGGGTCCGTCGCCCTGCTCGATGGCCCGGATCAACTCGGCGTGGCTCTCGATGCTGCGCCGGGTCGCCTCGGTGCCGGGCAGTTCGCCCTCCCTCGCCGTGCGGGCCGCCCATTCCTCCTCGTGCGCGTACCACAAACCCTCGAGCATGCCGAAGAGCAGCTCGAAGGTCTGGTTCCCGCAGTTGCGGACCAGCGCCTCGTGGAACTCCTTCATACAGGCCACGAACTTGGCGAAGTCGCCGAGGCTCGCCTCGGTGCGGCGGTGGATCTCGCGCAGCGCCGGCACGACGGTCTCCATGCGGTCCGGCCGGGTCGCACACATCTCGGCGCACATCGGGTCGAGGCGGCGGACCGCCAGGCCCAGGTCCCGCACGCTGACGGTGCGGGACTGCAGCACGAGTCCGAAGACGTAGCCGGCCCGTTCCAGCTGCGGCGGGTGCACCTCGGCGCCGCCGCGGTTGCCGCGGCGGATGGTGATGAGCCCTTCGGTCTCCAGCGTGCGCATGGCCTCGCGGACCGACGGCATGCTGACCTTGAACTGCTCGAACAGCTCGTCCTGCTTCAGCAGCCCGTTGTCGGTCGTGAGCTCGCCGCGCAGGATCTGGTCGCGCAACTCGTCGGCGAGGCGTTCGCCGACGCGGCGGCGCGGCAGCAGCGGACCCCTCGTGCCGCGGCCCGCGACGGACTCCGCCATGATCTCCCCCTTGGTCATGCAGTCACCTCGGACGGGCGGGCCAGCACCGCCCGGAACTCGGCCACATTGGCGAGCTTGATGGTCTCATATCCGCGAACGAGGTCCGGCGCTCGCGCCACGGCCAGGCAACGTTCCCGGTCGTCGGTGCGAAGCGCGGCCAGCACCGCGGTCGTGTACTCCTCCGGCAGCGACCGCTCGACCCGGCGGACCTCGGCCCGGCCGAACGGGTCGAACGCCGTGCCGCGCAGTGGCCGCATCGCCCGCAGCACCGCGAAGACCGGCCGGATCCAGCCGCCGAGCGCGAGCTTGTGGCGCAGCCCGAGCGCTCGCAGGAAGGGCGGATGGATGTGGTACTGCACCCGCGCCCGCCCGCCGCCGGCGGACGCCTGCGCGCCGATGTCGACCTTCAGATGCAGCCGCGCGACCTCGTACTCGTCCTTGTACGCCAGCAGCTTGTACAGGTACCGCGCGAACTCCGCGGACACCGCGTCCGTCCCGAACCGCTCCGCCTCGGCGGCCGCGACCCGGCGCACCGTGTCCGCGTACCGCTCGGCCAGCCGCGCGTGCTGGTAGTCGACGAGTTCCCCGGCTCGCGGCTCGGCGATCTCCCGCACCGCGTCCGGCAGGCTCACCGCGTCGAGCAGCCGGCCGGCGGCCGCCCGCGCGCCCGGCGACGGGTCGAGCCCGGCCGCGCCCGGTCGGATCGCCGCGGCCGGCGCCCCGATCGCGGCCGGCGAGACCACGTGGCGGCGCCCGGCCCGGAACGCCGCGATGTTGTCCTCGACCGCGACGCCGTTGAGCCGGATCGCCTCCTCGATCGAGGCGCCCGACAGCGGCAGCGCCCCGGCTTGGTAGGCCACCCCGAGCAGCAGGACGTTGGCGGTCGTCTCGTCGCCGAGCAGGGCCCGGCTGAGCTGTGCGGCGTCGACGGCGGTGGTGCGCCCGGCGGCGGCCCGGATGCGTTCCAGCAGCGTGTCCGCCGGCGGCAGGCTGGTCGCCGTGTTCGTCACCACCGCCGACGTCGGCGTGAGTGAGGAGGCGACGACGGCGACGGTGCGCTGTGGATCGGTGCGCGCCAGATGCTGCGGGGCCGCGCCGCTGAGCGCGTCGAACACGAGGTAGAGGTCGGCCTGGCCGTCGGAGACCGCGGCAGTGCGGGCGTCGACCGGTGCGGCGCCGATCTGCAGGTGCGACACGACCGCGCCGGCCTTCTGGCTCATCCCCGTCTGGTCGAGGCCGGCCGTGTGGAGCCCGTCGAGCAGGGCGGCGGTGGCCAGGACCTGGTTGACGGTGACGACGCCGGTGCCGCCGATGCCGACCAGGTAGATGCCGTAGGTCCGGTTGCCGACCGCCGCCTTGTCCGTCGGCTCGGGCAGCGGCGCGTCCGGGTCCGCGCGGCGAGGGCGGGGTGAGCGCCGGGTCGCGGGCACGGTCGTGCGGACGGTGACGAACGACGGGCAGTCGCCGTCGAGGCAGCTGAAGTCGGCGTTGCACGACGTCTGGTGGATCTGTGTCTTGCGGCCCAGTTCGGTGTCGACCGGCTGGACGGAGAGGCAGTTGCTCTTCACACCGCAGTCGCCGCAGCCCTCGCAGACGCGCTCGTTGATGATCACCCGGCGGTCGGGGCGGGGCAGCCGGCCGGCGCGCCGCTCTCGCCGGGCCTCGGCCGCGCACACCTGGTCGTAGATGAGCACGGTGACGCCCTCGACCGCGCCGAGGCGCTCCTGCGCGGCCAGCACGTCCGCGCGAGGCAGGACCGTGGTCCCCGGGGCCAGGTCGCGCACGCCGCGGTAGCGCCCGGGGTCGTCCGCGCACACGATGATCTGCTTGACGCCCTCGGCGGCCAGCTCACGGGTGAGCGCCGGGACCGGCATGCCACCCGCGATCGACTGGCCGCCGGTCATCGCGACGTACCCGTTGAACAGGATCTTGAAGGTGATGTTCACGCCAGCCGCCACGCAGGCCCGCACCGCGAGCAGGCCGGAGTGGGAGAACGTTCCGTCACCGAGGTGCTGGAAGATGTGCCCGGTCCGGGCGAAGGGGGCCATACCGATCCAGGGCACGCCCTCGGAGCCCATCGGCACGACCGGCAGCTTCTGGTTGTCGGCCAGCCGCGGGTCGAAGTAGGACATCCCGTGGCAGCCGACGCCGCCGCCGACGACGGCGCCGGCGGGCAGCACGGTGGAGCGGTTGTGCGGGCAGCCGCTGCAGTACGCGGAGGTGCGGGTCAGCAGCGGCAGGGCGATCGGGCCGCGGGCAGGCGCGCCGGCCCGGACCGGCTCGGTCAGGCCGAGTTCGCGGCGCAGGATGGGCTTGAGCCGGTCGACGCCGAGCTCGCCGTGGGCCGGCACGAGCAGCCGGCCGGCCCGGTCGCGCTTGCCCACGACGGTGGGGCGGTGCGGGGTCGGGTACAGCGCGCCGCGCAGCGCCGACTCGATGAAGTCGCGCTTCTCCTCGACGACCACGACGTGCTCGAGGCCGTCGGCGAAGCGTTCCACAACGTCCGGGTCGAGCGGGTAGATCATGCCGAGTTTCAGCAGGCGGATGCCCCGCTCGCGCAGGCCGGCGTCGTCGATTCCGGCGTCGGTGAGCACCTGCCGGACGTCGTAGTAGGTCTTGCCGGCGGCCACGATGCCGATCCGGGCGCCGGTCGTGGCGCCCTCGATGCGGTTGAGGCCGTTGGCGGCGGCGAAGGCGACGGCCGCGAGGTGGCGGCGCTCGAGCAGGTCCCGTTCCCGGTCGACGAGGATGGTGGGGACCAGGTCGATGCGCTGCCGGTGCTGCCACGGCTCGCCGTCGATCTCCAGCGCCGGACGGTGCAGGGACAGCCGGTCGGGGGCGAGGTTCACCGACCCGACCGAGTCGGCGACGTTGGTCACCACCTTCAGTCCGACCCAGCAGCCGCAGTACCGCGACAGCTCCAGACCGATGAGCCCGAAGTCGAGCAGTTCCTGGGTGGAGCCGGGCACGAGCACCGGCATGAGCGCGTCGTAGAACGCGGTCTCGCTCTGGTTCGGCAGCGACGAGGACTTCGCCGCCGGGTCGTCGCCGGCCACCGCGATGACGCCGCCGAGCGGGTGCACGCCGAACTGGTTGGCGTGCTTGAACGCGTCGCCGCAGCGGTCCACGCCCGGGGACTTGCCGTACCAGAGCCCGAAGACGCCCTGCAGCCCGTCGCGGAGCCCGCCGGGCGAGGGCTGCTGGGTGCCGAACACGACGGCGGCCGCGAGCTCCTCGTTCACGCCGGGCACGTGCCGGATGTCCTCGGCCGCGAGGGTTTCGGCCGCCCGGTGCAGCGTGAGGTCCAACCCGCCCAGCGGCGATCCGGGGTAGCCGGAGGCCAGGCCACCGGTGCGCAGCCCGGCCGCCCGGTCCATCCGGTGCCGGTCCAGCAGGATGCGCGTGATCGCCTGGGTGCCGGTGAGGACGACGGTGCCGTCGTCGGCGTCGTAGCGGTCCGCCAGCCGATAGCCGGCGCGCCGGCCGGCCGGCGTCTCCGCGCTCACCACTTCGGTCATGGGTGTCTCGGGCCCTTCGTTGCAGGGGGATGTTCGACGTCGCGTCAGGCGGGCTCGGCGGGTGCGCTGGGCACCCGGGCCGCGGCGGATGGGTCGCGCGGGTCCTTGTAGAGCAGGATGGTGCAGGCGCCGCCGTCCAGGCCGGACGGGCACAGGTTGACCGGCCAGGGCGCGCCGAGCCGCTCGCGGGCCATCTCCACGTGCCAGATCGGCACGTGGGTGCGGTAGATGGTGGTCGGCCGCCCGCCCCAGGCGACCGGGTGCTCGTCGTCGACGACGGCGAGGCCGAGCCCGGCCGCGAACCGGCCGTCGAGGACCTGCCGGGTGCAGGTGCCGCACGGGTCCTGCACGATCGTGAACTTCTCGTCGTCCTCGCTGACCACGAGTTCGGTGAAGTGGCCCTGCAGCAGACGGACCAGGTTCACCAGGCGCTCGCCCGCGGACCGGTCGATGTCGGCCATGAGGCCGCGCAGGGCGTCCTCGCCGCGCCGGCGATGGAACGCCTCGAGCTCGTCCGGGCCCCACTCGGCGTACACCCGGGAGAGCAGGGCGGACAGCCAGTCCCGCAGCACGTCGATGACCGAGCGCCACTCGGCCTCCCGCCGGTCGAAGACGGCCAGCGCGCCCTCGGTGTCGCCCCGGTCGGCGGCCGCGGCGACCTCGTCCGCCATCGGGGCCGGCAGGTCGTCGTGCACCGGCTCGACGCCGGGGTAGGCGGCGAAGAACGTCAAGGTTCGAACGGTCAGGAGGCGCAGGCCTGCGCGGCCGTGGCGCTCGGCCGCCGTGGCGAGGATCGTCGTGACCCAGTCGAGGTAGCGCTCGCGCTGGCCGCGGTGCTCCCGCTCGAGCGCCGCCAGCTCGTCACGCAGGCCGGCCCCGTCGCGGGCCCCGAGCCGGCGCAGCAGGCGGGCGCGGGGCGACAGGGACAGGTCCCGCAGCGCCGCATCGGTGAACACTCGCACCTCGACCACCTCCCTTGACGCTAAGGGTATAACCTTATAACCTTCGGGCTGTGATGCACAACACACCCCTTTCGAACGACGACGCGGCGCTCTCGACGCTGCGGGTCTCCGTCGATGCCGGGGTCGCGTGGGTCGAGCTGCACCGGCCCGAGGTGTTGAACTCCTTCAACGACACGATGCTGCGGGAGATCGCCGGCCTCTGGGCGCGCCTGCGGCTCGACGACGAGGTCCGGGCCGTGGTCGTCACCGGCGCCGGCGACCGGGCCTTCTGCACCGGGTACGACCGCTCCGGCCTCGACGCCGCCGATGGCGACGGGACCGGGGAGACCGCCGACGACGAGTCGAGCGCGCTCCTGAAGGCCGCCAGCCCGTTCCTGCGCGCGGACGTCGGCGACTTCCTCGGCCCCAAGTCGTGCGGCCTGTGGAAGCCGGTCGTCGCCGCAGTCAACGGCATCGCCTGCGGCGGCGCCTTCTACCTGCTCGGCGAGGCCGACATCATCATCGCCGCCGACACCGCCACGTTCTTCGACCCGCACACCACGTTCGGCATGCCGGCCGTGTTCGAGCCGCTGCACCTGCTGCGCCGCATGCCGCTGGGCGAGGTGCTGCGCCTGACCCTGCTCGGCTCGGCCGAGCGGATGTCCGCCCGGCGCGCGCTCGAGATCGGCCTGGTGTCCGAGGTGGTGCCCGGCGACCAGCTGCGCGCCGCGGCCGGGGCGATCGCGGGGAGCATCGCCGCGCTGCCGCCCCTCGCGGTGCAGGCGACCCTGCGCGCCATCTGGATCGGCTCGGAGATGGCGCCGGGGCAGGCGCTCGGCGTCGCCCACGCGCTGGTCGCCGCCGGCACCGACCCGGCCGCCCTCGCCGCCGGGCAGGAGACGTTCCGCTCCGGCGACCGGCCCCGGTGGCGGCTGCGATGATGGACTTCTCCCTCTCGACGGAGCAGCTCGACCTGCGCGCGGGCCTGACCGCCCTGCTCGCCGACCACTCCACCCCGCAGCGGGTGCGGGCGGCAGAGCCGCTCGGCTTCGACCCGGCGCTGTGGGCCGTGCTCGGCGACTTCGGCTTCCCCCACCTGGCCGGCGCCCGCGAGGCGACGCCGGCCGGGCTGGCCGAGCTCGCCATCGCCGCCCGGGCCGCCGGGGCCGCGCTCGCCTCCGCCCCGTTGGTGGAGACCCTGGTCGCCACCCGGCTGCTCGACCGCCTCGGCCGCACCGACGTCACCGGCCTGGTCACGTTCGCGCCCCGGCCGGCCGTGGCCGGCATCGCCCGGACGGCGCCGTGGGCCGCGGTGGCCGACCGGGTCCTCGCCTGGGACGACGGCCGGATCGTGGCATCGGCGCCCGGGCACGACGTCGACCGTCCGAAGCAGACCCTGGCCGGGCTGGCCATCGGGCACGTGGACCTGGCCGGCGCGACGGTGCTCGCCGCCGGGCCGGACGCGGCCGAGGGGTTCGCCGACGCCCTCGCCGACTGGCGGGTCCTCACCGCCGCCGCGCTGACCGGCATCGGGGCGGCGGGGCTGCGCCTCGGCGTCGACTACGCCAAGACCCGCCACCAGTTCGGCCGCCCGATCGGCTCGTTCCAGGCCTTGGCCCACCAGCTGGCCGACGCGGCGACCCTCGTGGACGGGGCCGAGCTGCTGGTCCTCGAGGCGGCGTGGGCCGGCGACTCCGGCAGCGGGCGCCGCCGCGGCCTGGCCGCGATGGCCGCCGCGTTCGCCGGCCGGGCCGCCCGCCGAGCCACCGACCGCAGCCTGCATGCCCACGGCGGCTACGGCTACACGATGGAGTACGACATCCAGCTGTTCTTCCGCCGCGCCAAGGCCCTGGACCTCCTCACCGGCGGCGAGCGCGCGGCCGTCGCCGACGTCGTGGACCTCGCCCTGGCCGACGTCGACGGAGGGCTGGGCTGATGGACTTCGAGCTCTCCGAGGCGCAACAGCGGTTCCGGGCCGAGGTACGCGACTTCCTGGCCGCGCTGCCGCCGTCGACCTCGGCCGCCGTGCACGACTCCGGCACCCTGCACAGCTGGGACGTGCACCGCGCCATGACCGAGCGCGGCTGGCTGGCCGCGGCCTGGCCGGTCGAGCAGGGCGGGCAGGGCCGGGATCCGTTCGAGATGGCCACGCTGAACGAGGAGTTCGCCCGGGCCGGCATCCCGATCGAGGGCTGGCTCATCTCCGAGCTGGTCGCCAAGACCCTGCAGATCGTCGGCACCGAGCAGCAGCGGCGCGAGGTGATTCCGGCCATCCTGAGCGGCGCGGCGCTCATGAGTCTCGGCTACTCGGAGCCGGATTCGGGCTCCGACGTCGCCGCGGCCCGCACCCGCGCCATCCGCGACGGCGACGGCTGGGTCATCGACGGCCAGAAGATGTTCACCACGATGGCCCACGAGGCCAGCCACGTCTTCCTGCTCGCCCGCACCAACCCGGACGTGCCCAAGCACCGCGGCCTGACCATGTTCCTGGTGCCGCTGGACGCCGAGGGCGTCGAGATCCGCCCGGTGCCCACGCTCGGCGGCGAGCGTACGAACGCGACCTTCTACGAGGGGGTCCGCGTCCCCGACAGCGCCCGCGTCGGCGAGGTCGACGGCGGGTGGGACGTCATGATGGTGGCCCTCGCCTTCGAGCGGCAGCCGGCCGCTGCCGGGCACCTGCTGCACCTGGTCGAGCGGGCGGTCGCCTGGGCCCGCACGCCCGGCGCCGACGGGCACCCGCCCATCGAGCGACCCGAGGTCCGCGCCGCCCTGGCCCGGGCCGCCACCGACCTCGAGGTGAGCCGCCTCATGGGCTACCGCATGACCTGGCTCACCGCCCGCGACGTCCTGCCCCACACCGAGGGCTCGCTGGCCAAGCTGTTCAGCTCCGAGGCGCTCATGCGGGCCGCGGCGTCCTTCGAGGACGTGCTGGGCGCGGACGGGCTGCTGGCCGGGCACGGCACCGGGGCGCCGGCCGACGGCTGGATCGAGCACGAGTTCCGGCACTCGGTCGTGACCACCATCTACGCGGGCACCAGCGAGATCCAGCGCGGCATCATCGCCGAGCGGCACCTCGGGCTGCCCCGGGAACGGCAGGCCCGCGCATGACCGCCACCGAGGACGTCACCCGGCAGATCAGCTACACGGTCGCCGACGGTACGGCGCGCATCGTGTTCGACCGCCCCGAGAAGCTCAACGCGCTCGGCCCGCCCCAGCGCGAGCGGCTCATCGCGCTGCTGGACGAGGCCGGCTCGACCGTCGAGGTACGCGTGGTCGTGCTCACCGGCACCGGCCGGGCCTTCTGCGCCGGCGGCGACCTCAGCCGCCCCGGCCCTCCGCCGGCCGCGGACGGGCGGCCGGCCCGGATCGTCGGCGCGACCGGGCCCGCCGTGCGCAGCGCGCAGGCCCTCATCGCGGCCGTGCTCGACTGCCCCAAGCCGGTCATCGCCGCCGTCAACGGCGTCGCCGCCGGCATGGGCGCCCAGCTCGCGCTCGCCGCCGACTTCGTCGTGGCCTCCGCCCGGGCCCGCTTCGCCGAGCTGTTCGTCACCCGCGGGATCGTGCCCGACGCCGCGGCGGCCTACCTGCTCCCCCGTGTCCTGGGGCTGCACCGGGCGAAGCGCCTGCTGCTGCTCGGCGGCGACCTGTCCGTCGCCGACGCCGAGCGGCTCGGCATCGTGCACCAGGTGGTCGAGCCCGACGAGCTCGACGCCGCCGCCGGTGCCCTCGCGGCCCGGCTCGCGGCCGGGCCGACCGTCGCGATCGGCCTGGCGAAACGCCTGTTGAACCAGTCGCTGGACTCGGACCGGGTCGCGGCGTTCGACCGGGAGGAGATGGCTGTGGCCATGAACGTGTGGACCGAGGACAGCGCCGAGGGGCTGCGCAGCTTCGCCGAGAAGCGCGACCCGGTCTTCCGGGGGTGGTGAGGCGATGCCCAGGCCCACCGACATCGGCGTCGTCGACCTGATGATGGGAATCCCCAAGGGACCCGGCGACGACAGCTGGCGCCGCTTCCTCGGCAGCCAGCTGCGGGACCAGGAGAGCCGGGAGACATACCGGTTTCCCGCCGAGTACATGTACAAGAGCTTGCCCGGCGAGCGGTTCAGCGCCGACGGGGCAAAGGCCGTGCTGCTGGAGATGGACCGATGGGGCGTCGAGCGCGGCATGATCACCGTGAGCTTCGACGACCCGCTGTCGGTCGCGGCCCTGCGCGAGCACCCCGACCGATTTCTCGGGGCCTACCCGGTCGACCCCAACGCCGGGATGGAGGGCGTGCGCGCGCTGCGGCGGGCGGTCGAGGAACTGGGTGTGGTCGCCGCCAGCGCGATGCCCAGCGGCTGCAATCCGCCGGTGCCCATCAACGACAAGCGCTTCTACCCGCTGTATGCCGCCTGCATCGACCTGGACATCCCGATCTTCGTCTGCGCCGGCGTGCCCGGGCCCCGGGTGCCGTTCGCGGCCCAGGACGTCGCCCTCATCGACGAGGTCTGCTGGTTCTTCCCCGAGCTGCGCTTCGTCACCCGCCACGGCTGCGAGCCGTGGGTCGACCTGGCCGTCAAGCTGCTGCTGAAGTGGCCGAACCTGTACTACTCGACGAGCGCCTTCGCCCCGCGCTACTACCCGAAGGCGATCCTCGACTTCGCCAACACCCGCGGCGCGGACAAGGTGCTCTACGCCGGCTACTTCCCGATGGGCCTGTCCCTGGAGCGCATCTTCACCGAGCTCGACGACCTGCCGCTGCACGAGCACGTGTGGGAGAAGTTCCTGCGCACCAACGCCCTGCGGGTGCTCGGTCTCGCCGCGGACGGGGCCTGACGTGGGCCGCCGGGCGATCGTCGCGGGCACCGGCTTCGGCCTGCGCGTGCACGTGCCGGCCCTGCGCGCGGCCGGGTTCGAGGTTGCCGCGCTCGTCGGCCGCGACGCCGAGCGGACCACCCGCCGCGCGCAGCGGATCGGCGTCGCGGCCGGGTTCGACTCGCTGCCGGCGGCGCTGCGGGCCACCGCCGCCGACGTCGTCACGATCGCCACCCCGCCGGACACCCACGCCGAGCTGGCCGCTCTGGCGATCGCCGACGGCCGGCACGTGATCTGCGAGAAGCCGCTGGCGCTCACCGTCGCGCAGGCCGAGGCGGTGACGGAGGCGGCCGCCGCGGCCGGGCTCACGGCCCTGGTCGGCACCGAGTTCCGCTGGGACCCGGCGGTCGAGGCGGTCCGGGCGGCGCTCGCCGCGGGTCTCGTCGGCCGCCCGCACACGGCGACGGTCATCCGCTCGTACCCGATCCTCGCCGCCGCCGACGCGGGCGCCCCCGGTTGGTGGTTCGACCCGGCGCGCGGCGGCGGCTGGCTGCGCGCGAACGGCACCCACCTGCTCGACCAGATCCAGCTGTGGCTCGGCCCGATCGCCGAGGTGTCGGCCACGCTCGGCCAGGCGGTGCCCCGGCCGGCCGGCGACGCCGACGACGGCTACAGCGTGCTGCTGCGCACCGCCACCGGCGCGACCGGGGTGCTCCAGGAGTGCGCGGCGGTCTGGGGAGAACCGGTCGAGGTGACCCGGGTCGCCGGCACCGCCGGCACCGTGTCCATCGTGGATGGTCACACGTTCCTCGCCACCGCGGACGGCACGCGACGGCTCACCCCGGAACCGCCCGCACCGCCGCCCACGGACGCCGCCGACCCGCGGCCCTGGACCGCGCTGGAGATCGCCGCCTACACCGGCCTCGCCCGCTGGCTGCACCACCGCCTCGACAACCCCGACGAGCCGCCGGCACCGGGCTTCCCCCGCCCCGCGACGTTCGCCGACGGCCTGTCCGTCCTGCGCGTCATCGAGGCGGTCCAGGCCTCCGCCGAGCAGCGCCGCACCGTCACCGTCACCGCCGGAGGAGCGCGATGAGCCGACGACTCGATCCCGGCCTCGTCCGGCCCGCCGACACCGCCGTGCTGACGATGGAGCTGCAGCGCGGCATCGTCGGCCCGGAGAGCCTGGTGCCGGACCTCGGCAACGAACTGCGGGCCGTCGGCGGCGTCGACGCCGTGCGCCGCCTGCTGGCCGCGGCCCGCGCGGCCGGGGTCGCGGTCGTCCACGCCACCGTGGCCCACCGGCCCGGCGGCCGCCCGGCGGGTGCCAACGCCCCGATCCTGCAGCGGGCCGAGGCGATGCCCGGCAACCTGCGCATCGGCTCGGTCTCGGCACAGGTGCTGGCCGAGCTGGGGCCGGAGCCCGGCGATGTCACGGTCGAGCGGCACCACGGCGTGACCCCGTTCACCGGCACCGAGCTCGACGCCACCCTGCGTGGCCTCGGCGTGCGCACGATCGTGCTGGTCGGAGTCTCGCTGAACATGGGCATCCCGGGCGCCTCGGTGGAGGCGGTCGGGCTCGGGTACCGCGTCGTCGTCCCCACCGACGCGGTGGCCGGCTCCCCGGCCGGGTACGCCGCGGACGTGTTGCGGTACAGCCTGCGCCACCTGGCCTGGCTGTCCACGGTGGACGAGGTGGTCGCGGCATGGACCTGAGCGGACGTTACGCCGCCATCGCCGGCGTCGGCCCGGGGCTGGGCCGCGAGCTTGCCGTGACCTTCGCCGCGGCCGGGGCCGACCTTGCCCTGCTCGCTCGCCGCGCCTCCTACCTGGAGCAGGTCGCCGGCGAGGTGACCGCGGCCGGGCGGGCGGCGCTGTGCCTGCCGGCCGACCTGACCGACCGGGCCCGCTGCGCCGAGGCCGCGCGGCGTGTCGGCGAGCACTACGGTGCGCTCGACGTCCTGGTGCACAACGCGTTCGCCCGCCCGCCGCTCGGGTCGCTGGGCGAGCGCACGCCCGCGGAATGGCACGCGGCGGTCGACGGCAACCTCCTGTCGGCCACCAACCTGCTCTACGAGCTGCTGCCGCTCATGAAGGGCCGCTCGGCCTCAGTCGTCCTGGTGAGCTCCATCTCCGCCCGCCAGCCCTACCCGGAGTCCGGCATCTACGCGGCCATGAAGTCGGCCATGCTCACCCTCGTGCAGGTCATGGCCCGCGAGCTCGGCCCGCACGGGATCCGGGTCAACGCCGTGGTCCCCGGCTACATCGAGTCCGACAACCTGGAAGCGTTCTTCGCCGACGCCGGCGCACGCTCGGGCGCCGGCACCGCACAGGCGCGCCATGACGCCGAGGCCGCGACCTGCCTGGGCCGGTTCGTGACGGCGCGGGAGGTGGCCGAGGTGGTCGCCTTCTTCGGCTCCCCGGCCTCGACGGGCGTGACCGGGCAGACGCTCGACGTGAACGCCGGCCAGTGGTTCGGCTGAGCCCGCTTATCCGCCCACCCCTGAAGACACCTGGAGCACAGTGGACACACAGACACGGCCCACGGCGCCGCCCCCGCCTGCGCCGGCCCGACCCACCGGCGCCAAGCTGCTCGCATCGGGCGTGGAGCGGCAGTTCATCTCCGGCAAGCAGAAGGTCCACGCCCTCGGCCCGCTCGACCTGACGGTCGCCGACGGCGAGTTCGTCTGCCTGGTCGGCCCGTCCGGTTGCGGCAAGTCGACGTTCCTGCGCATCGTCAACGGCCTCCTGCCGCCGACCGCCGGCACGCTCGACCTCTGGCTCGACGAGGGCCGGGCCGCGACGTCGATGGTCTTCCAGGACTACGGCGTGCTGCCCTGGAAGACGGTGCTGGCCAACGTGCGGTTCGGGCTGGACATGGCGAAGGTGCCGCGCCGGGAGGCCAACGCGCGGGCGATGGACTGGATCCGCCGGCTCGGCCTGGCCGGTTTCGAGAAGGCGTACCCGGCGACGCTCTCCGGCGGCATGCGGCAGCGCGTATCGATCGCGCGCGCTCTCGCGGTACAACCGCAGATTCTGCTCATGGACGAGCCGTTCGCGGCCGTCGACGCCCAGATGCGCGTCGTGCTGCAGGAGGTGCTGCTCAAGGTCTGGGAGGAGGACCGGCGCACCGTCATCTTCGTGACCCACAGCCTCGAGGAGGCCCTCGTGCTGGGCGACCGCGTGGTCGTCGTGTCGGCCCGGCCGGGCCGGGTGGTCAGCGACATCACGGTCCCCTTCGGCCGTCCGCGCCCGAGCGACCTGCGCGCGACGCCGGAGTTCGCGGCGCTGCACCAGAACGTCTGGGATGTGCTGCGCGACGAGGTCCGGGCCTCGCTGGCGGCGGGAGAGGAGTAGCCATGACCCAGGTGACCGCAATCGTGCCGCCGGACGAACAGGCCAACGGGCGGCTCGTGCGCCGCGAGGCCTCGACGACCCCGGAGCGGGCCGCGGGCCGCCGCCGGCGGCGCCGCATCGCCGAGATCGTGCTGGGCTTCGGCGCTCCGGTGGTGCTGTTCGTGCTGTGGCAGGTGGCCGCGACGAGCGGCGCGGTGAACCCGCTGTTCTTCCCGGCCCCGACCAAGGTCTGGGACGCCGCGGTCGAGCTCATCAAGAGCGGCGAGCTGTTCGAGCACCTGTGGGTCAGCCTGACCCGGGTGCTCATCGGCTGCGGCATGGGCGTGGTGACGGGCGTGGCCGCCGGGGTCGCGCTCGGCGCCTCCCGCTGGGTCCGGGCCACGCTCGAGCCGCTGCTCTCGGCGCTGTACACGGTGCCGAAGCTGGCCGTGTTCCCGTTGCTGCTGCTCATCTTCGGCCTCACCGACACCGCCCTGAACGTGGCCATCGGCATGACGGTCTTCTTCTTCATGTGGGTCAGCACGATGACCGCGTTCCTGGCCGTGAGTCCCGGGCACCGGGAGGTGGCGCAGAGCTTCGACGCCGGGCCGTGGCAGACCTTCCGGCACGTGATGTTCCCGGCCGCGCTGCCGCAGATGTTCATCGGCCTGCGGATGTCGGTCAGCGTCGCCGTGCTCATGATGGTCGGCGTCGAGTTCACCCAGGCGAACAAGGGCATCGGCTATCTCATCTGGTACTCCTGGACGCTCTTCCAGGCGCCGCGCATGTACGTCGGGATCGTCGCCGTCGCCCTCATGGGCCTGCTGCTGAGCAACATCGTCAAGTGGGTGTCGCTGCTCGTGCTGCCCTGGGCGCGCGTCGAGATCGAAGGCGGCGACCGCAACCTTCTCTGACTTTCCCCCACACCCCCGTTTCCGCGAAAGGAATCCGCCGTGCACCGATTAGCCGCCAGATCCTTCGTCGCCGTCGCCGCGCTCGCCGCCACGCTGCTGTCCGCGTGTGGCGACGGCGGCACGACCCCGGCCGCGAACTCGACCGCGAACCAGCCCACGACCGCGCTCAGCGCCGGCCCGACCGGGCCGAACACCCCCGCGCCGAAGCCGCTGCCGAACGAGGTCACGGTCAACGCTTCGATCCCCTTCCGCAACATCGAGGCGTACGCGCCGTTGCTGCTCGCCGAGTACTTCGGCGAGTTCAAGAAGGAGAACATCAAGATCAATATCCAGCTCGTCCAGACGAACAACCTGGTCGTGCTCATGCAGAAGGGCGACATCGACTTCGCCCCGGCCGCGCCCTCGGCAGGTCTGTTCAACGCCATCGCCGGCGGCGCCGACATCAAGGGCATCGGCGGCGGCGTCAGCTGGAGTCCGGCCAACCACCAGGGCTACTACGTGCGCAAGACCCTGCTCAAGCCCGACGGCACCTTCAGCGCCTGCGACCTGAAGGGCAAGAAGGTGTCGACCGGCTCCGCCACCGGGCTGGGCTCGCCGGCCGTGGTCGAGCTGGCCGCGTACCTCAAGACCTGCAACCTCACCGTGAAGGACGTGCAGATCGTCCCGCTCGGCGGCGCCGACCTGCTGGCCGGGCTCGAGTCCGGCTCCGTCGACGCCGGCAACCTCAGCGACCCGGTCTGGACCACCGCCGAGAAGAACGGGCACAAGCTCATCATCCCGTTCACCGCCTCGATCACGAGCTACTGGATGGGCAAGATCCGCACCGAGAAGCCCGACGTGGCCGCGGCCGTCCTGCGCGCGCTGGTCCGCACCAGCCGCACGTACCTGCAGGGCGACTACCGCAGCAACCCCGAGGTCAAGGCGGGTCTCGTGAAGTCGATGGAGGCGAAGGAGGAGTCGCTGTCCGGGCCCTCCAGCCTGATCTTCGACCCGGACTTCAAGTTCCCGGTCGGCAACATCGCGCCGATCGAGACGGCCTGGGCCGGGATCGGCGGGATCGTCAACTTCGACAAGCCGCTCTCGGACGCCCAGATCTTCGACGACCGGCCGCGGCAGACCGCGGTGTCGGCGTAGCGATGGGCAAGTACCTGGCGATCGGGCACCATGGGCCGGTCGATCCGGAGCTGGGCCTGCGCATCGCCGACGAGGCCGTCGGCTGGATCTCGGCGCGGCTGGCCGACGGAACGTTCGACTGCCTGTACTCGATGGCCGGCGGCGGCCGGATGATCGTCGCGAACGCGGCCAGTGAGGAGGCGCTGCTGGCGATGCTGCGGGCGGCCCCGGACGCGCCCCGCGAGTGGACGTTCACCGAACTGTTCGACGGCATCGAGGTCATCCGGCGGTACGTCGAATCGATGCGAACCTAGGAGTGCTGTCATGCGCGAGATGTGGGCGGCCCGGCTCGTGGCTCCCTCGACGTTCGCCCACGTGAGCGTGCCGGCGCCGCTCGCGGCGGCCCTCGCCCCCGGCGAGGTGCTGCTACGGGTGCGCGCCGGCGCGATCTGCGGCAGCGACATGCCGCTGTTCAAGGGCGCCATCCAGCGCCAGGGCGGCCTGGGCAATCATCCCGACGGCGCGCCCCCGGGCGTGGGCTGTCCGATGCACGAGGTCGTCGGCGAGGTGCTCGCCTCCCGCCATCCCGGCTTCGAGCCCGGCGCCACCGCGGTCGGCTGGGCACTGGGCCAGGACGCGATCGCCGAACTGGTCGTCACCGAGGGCGACTCGCTCGTCCCCGACGACGGCCGGCTGCCCCCGGCCGAGGCGATCGTGGCCCAGCCGCTGGCCTGCGTCATCTACGCGGTCGAGCGGATGGGCGACGTGTCCGGGCAGCGGGTCGCTGTTCTCGGCCAAGGCCCGATCGGTGTGCTGTTCAGCCACGTCCTCAAGACGCTCGGCAGGGCGGCCCACGTGATCGGCGTCGACCGCGTGGACCGCTCGGCCGAGGCGTCCGCCTTCGGCGTCGACGAGTTCGTGCACGCGTCCTGCGACCGGTGGGCGGAGTCGCTCGGCCCCGCCGACCGGCCGCAGGTCGTCGTCGAGTCCATCGGGCACCAGGTCGGCACCCTGGCCTGCGCGATCGACGCGGCCGCGGGCGGCGGGCTGGTGTACTACTTCGGGGTGCCGGACGACCTGGTGTACCCGGTGCCGATGCACGCGTTCTTCCGCAAGGATCTGACGCTGCGGGCCGGCACGACCAAGGACCGGCCGCGGGTGCTGCGGCTGGCGCAGCAGTACCTGCGCGACCACCCGGCGATCCTGGACGCCTACGTCACCAACCGCCTGCCGATGACCCGCGTCCAGGAGGCCTACGATCTCGCGGCCGCGCCGCGCGCGGGTCAGCTCAAGGTCGTCGTCGAGGCGGCGTGAGCCTCGTGCTCATCCCGAGCGTCGAGCAGGGGCTGCAGGAAGGCCGGCAGCTCCTGCGGCGCCCGGATGAACGCGAGCGGGTGGACGATGACGCAGTCGGCGCCCGCGTCCCACAGCGCCCGCGCCTCTTCCAGGACCGGCATGACGCCGGCCTCCTCGGCCGTCGTCCCGTGCGCCACCAGGGTCGTGGCCGCGGTGACGACGACCGAGCCCGGGTCCCGGCCGGCCCGCTCGCACTCCGCGCGCAGGCCCGCGATCGCGGCCTTGACGGCCTCGATCGGCATCGGCGCCGCCCACCAGCCCAGCCCGAGCCGGACAATACGCTCGATCGCCCGGGGCGTCGGGTTGAAGCCGAACGACAGCCGCAGATCCGCGCCCTGCACCGGGACCGGCATGCTGTGCAGGTCCGTGAACTCCAGCCGCTTCCCGGCATGCGCCGCGGGCCCGCCGGCCCAGAGCGCCCGGCACACGGCGACCTGCTCCTCGAGGTAGCCGAAGCGGCCCTCGAACGCGCGCTCGGTGGTGCGGTACTCCTCCTCCTGCCAGCCGACCCCGAGCCCCACGTCGAGGCGCCCGCCGCAGATGACGTCGAGGGTGGCGAGCTGCTTGGCCAGCAGTACCGCGGGCCGGACCGGCGCAACGAGCACGTTCGTGCCGAGGCGGGCGCGTCCGGTGACAGCGGCGACGGCCGCGAGTGCGGTCAGGGGTTCGTACCAGTTGGTCGTGATCGGGTATGGAAAGCCGAGGGTGACCCGCTCGCGGTGCGCGCGCTCGCTCATCGTCACGTGGTCAGGCAGCACGAGCAGGTCGACACCCATCCCGTCGGCCAGCACGGCCGCCTCGAGCAGCCCGGCGAACCGGCCGCCGTAGAGCTCGTCGAGACCCATGAGGTTGAAGCCCAACCGCGCCATCGCGACCCCGCTTCCGTTGCCAGCCAACCGATTCAGAACCAAGCAAGTGCTTGGTAGCTTATCCATGCGAGCCCGGATCGCACCAGGCTCGCCGCCGAGGAGGTTTCATGACGAACGAGGATGCGATCCGCGAGCTGGTGTGCCGGTACTGCCGGGGCATCGACCGGCTGGACATGGAGCTGGTCCGGTCCTGCTACCACGCCGGGGCGATCGACCACCACACCGGCTTCGACGGCCCGGTCGAGGAGTACATCGCCTGGGTGGAGCCGAAGCTGCGCGGCTTCGACGGCACCATGCACCTGGTCGCCAACCACCTCGTGGAGGTCGTGGGCGACCGGGCGCTGTCGGAGACGTACGGCATGGCGGTGCATTGGGGCACGCCGTCGGACAGCCCGCAGCTGAACTTCACCAGCGGCTTCCGCTACGTCGACATCGTGGAGCGCCGCGACGGCGAATGGCGGATCCTGGAGCGGTACGCCTCCCGCGAGTGGACGCGCGCGGAGGCCGGCCTGTTCGTGCCCCGCGAGGGACCTGGCCCCGCCGGGCGACGCGACCGCGAGGACTACGTCTACCGGCTCCGGGACCGGCTGGTCACGCCGTGACGGCGGCCTGAGGCGGCCGCTACCGCAGCAGGTCGGCGAGCTTCGCGTCCCAGCCGTCGGTGTGGATGACCCGGCCCACGAACCGCTCCCGCAGGATGCGCAGCGCGGGCAGGCGCTCGGCCGCCTTGCGGTACTGCGAGCCGGCCGAGGAGGCGTCGGCGTAGATGCCCTCGACCCGGAAGCCCAGCAGGTCCAGCGCCCGGTTGAGCTGCGCCGCCTGGTCGGCGTCGCGGCAGCCGAACACGTAGGTGGCGTGGTCGGGCGCGTTGAGCACCTCGTACACCAGGTGCCCCGACGGGGTCAGGCACAGCAGGAACGCGAGCACCGCCGGGTCGTCGGCGGCGGTGAGGGCGGCGTAGTCGGTGTGGGCCGGGGTCACGTTCTCGTGCGGGAAGACGGAGCGCGGCACGTGGGGGCCGCCGGCCGACACGCCCTGCAGGCCGCCCATGCCGAGCATGCCGTAGGCCAGCGCCGGGCCGAGGGAGGCGAACGGGCCGTCGAAGCCCATGGCGTACGGCGGGCCGGCCGACATCATGCCGGCGGCGAACATGCCGGACGCCCCGGAGGCGAAGTAGCCCCCGCCACCATCGTGGTCGAACACCGGCGGGCGGGCGGAGTCGCGCCACGGGCCGGCGCCGGAGCCTTCCCGCTGTACCGAAACCGTCTGCTTGAACCCGAGCCACGTCTGACCCCGGCCGAGCAGCTGCCGGGCGGTCGCGGCCCGGTCGGGCGCGCAGGCCGCGTCGAGCAGGGCCGGGAAGACGGTGGGCTCGACGGCCTCGAGGTCGGGGCGGGCGGCGGCCAGGCCGTCGCGCAGCTGGGCGGCGACCGAGCGCAGCGCGACCGGGCCGAGGCCGGGCAGGAGGGCGGCGAGGAAATGCGCGGTGCGGCCGGAGGCGGCGCCGACCCGGGCCCGCAGCAGGTCGAGGAACTCGCTGGTGCGGCGGGCCAGGCGCCCGAGCGCGATCGGGGGCCGCCCCGGCACCTCGACGAGGATGGTGTACCCCGACGCGTCGGTCGTCAGGCCCCGGACGAACGGGTACGGGATCTTCTCGGCCAGCCCGCCGGCCGGCACGATGACGAGGGCGTCGTCGTAGAGGCGCAGGTCGGCCGGGGCGCCGTCGGCCGCGCCCGGGAAGGACTCGGGGGTGCCGACGCCGTCGAGCAGCAGGACCTGCTCGGTGTCGGTGACCCGCGCCTCGGCCAGCTCGGCGAGGACCTGGGTGCGCATGTTGCCGAGCCGGCTGAGCTCCAGCCGGGCTCCGTCGGAGAGGTGCAGGCCGATGACGTACGGCTGCGGCTCGTCGATCTGGACGATGTCCCCGGGCGCGACCCGCAGCACGGCGCCCGCCTGCGGCGTCACGATCAGCGCGCCGCCGGCCATCTCGGCGGTGCCGTCGCCCTCGTCGAGCAAGGCACCGCCGTCGGCGATGAGGCGGAAGTGCACGTCAGGCCGTCGACTGGCCGCACTCGGCGCAGAACATCGAGCCTGGTGCGGTCGGCGTGCCGCAGTTGCCGCAGAACTTCCTCTGCTGCGCCGGGGCCGCGGCCAGAGGCGTGCCGCAGTGCTGGCAGAACTTGCCGCCGCCGGTCTCGTTCATGCACGACGGGCACCGGCCCACGGCCTGGTCGCGGTAGTTGACGTCCCGCGTCCAGTCCACCTGCTGGATCTTGTCGTGCAGCTGGTTGACCTGCGCGGCGGCCTGCATGCCGGCGATCTCCTGGTCCAGGCGCGGGGCGCAGCTGGTGCACAGGCCGCGCTCGTTGTTCCAGCAGACCTGCTGGCAGACCCACTGGCCGCAGCGGTGGCACTGGTTGAAGTGCACCTGCATCTCTTGAGCGGCCTTCGCGAGCGCCTTGTCGCGGGTCGAGCCGCGCGTGCCGTCGCGCATCCACTCGGCGTCCCAGCCGATCTGCGAGGCCTTGGAGCCGATCTCGCCACCGAGCAGGTCACCGCCCATGCGCAGCAGGCGCCCGCCGAAGCCGGTGACCGAGTGCTGGAACGACGAGGAGTACCCGTTCCCGCATCGCATGCAGTTGAACTCGAACTGATAACCCTCTCGGGTCGAGTGGTCCGAGTAGTTGTTGGTGAACGGCACCATGCCAGCCATCGGCAGACGACCCCTATCGAAGAGCAACTCGGCGTACAACCTTTTTTGTACCTGTTGCTCACCGTAGGCATGATCGGCAAGTCGGGCATATGACATCGCCTGATCGGCGGCCCGACCAGCCGAAGGCCTTACGTGGCGCTGTACAGCCCGGCGTTGCGCCGGGCCCAGTGCGCGAACGAGCCGGGCTCGCGACCCAGCACCCGCTCGACGTCGGGGCTCACCGCCCGCTCCTGCGGGGTCGGCCGGCCGAGGATCTCCAGGGTGCCGTCGGCGACCGGCGCGGGCATGAACCGCAGCATCTGCGCCCGGGCCTCCTCCGGCGTCTGCTCGACGAACCGGACCGGCGCGCCGATCGCCTCGCCGATGGCCGCCGCCCGCTGCGGCGGTGTGGTCGCCTCGGGGCCGGTGAGCACGTACGTCTGCCCGGCGTGCCGCCCGTCGAGCAGGGCGGCCGCGGCGACGGCCGCGATGTCGTCCGGGTCGACCATGGGCAGGGCGACGCTCGCGTACGGCGCATAGGCGGCCCGCTCGGCCCGGATGGACGGCAGCCAGGCGTACGCGTTGCTGGCGAAGCCGCCCGGGCGCAGGATCGTCCAGTCCATCCCGCTGTCCTTGACCACGTCCTCGAGCGCCCGCAGCGGGGCGTGCGAGGGGGCGTCCGGGCGGGTGCCGGCGGCCTGGGACGACTGCAGGACGATGCGCCGTACGCCCGCGGCTCTCGCTGCCGCGACGATGGCCTTGCCGTCGAGGTGGGCGCCGGCCCCCGCGACCAGCAGATAGAAGGCCTTGGCGCCGTCGAGCGCCTCCACCAGGCTCCCCGCGTCGGCGAGGTCCGCGCGGACGTGGCGGGCTCCTCGCGGTACGACATCCGGTGCATTGCGGGAAACCGCCGTCACCTCGGCGCCGGCCTCGACCAGCCCCGCCACGAGGGGTCGCCCGACGTTGCCCGTCGCCCCTGTCACCACGATCATGACCTGCTCCTTTGTGCCGTTGCGTTGCTTTCGAAGGGAAAGCTAGCATCGGGGAGACAGTAGGTACCTAGAGGAAAGTGGCTATGCGTGAAGAGACCACGCCGGAGCTGGCGTGCCCGATCGCCCCGGTCGTCGACATCGTCTTCAGCCGGTGGACGACCCCGATCCTGTGGACCCTGCACGGACACGGGCGGATGCGGTTCAGCGAGCTGGAACGGCGGATCGGCACCATCACGGCGAAGGTGCTGACCCAGCGGCTGCGGCAGCTGGAGCGCGACGGCCTGGTGGTGCGCACCTACACGCCCGAGATCCCGCCGCGGGTGGAGTACGAGATCAGCGAGGTGGGCCGCAGCCTGGGCCCGCTGTTCGCCTCGCTGTCCGAATGGGCCACCGAGCATCTGTCCACCGTGGACGCGGCCCGGGCCTCCTACGACGCCTCGGGCCGACCCCGTCCGTGAACGCTTCCCGGCGCCCTCACGACCGGCCGGGCCTCATCCCCCGGCCGGCCTGGGGCTCGGCTAGGCGCTCACGACCGGCCGGGTCTCGCTCCCGGCCGGCCCGGGGCCCGGCTAGGCGCTCACGACCGGCCGGGTCTCGCTCCCGGCCGGCCCGGGGCTCGGCTAGGCGCTCACGACCGGCCACGCGAACGCCAGCAGGGCGACGGCGGCGCCGAGCAGCGCGGTGTTGACGCCGCGGGTCGGCACGGGCAGCGCCGCCACGGCGAGCAGGATGATGGCGATGATGTAGAGCACGGCTTGAGTCGACATGGTCCGATCGATGCCCATACACCGTCCACATGAAACACTCGGCGCGGCCCACCCCGGCGGGCGGGTCTCGCAGGGCCTCGTGGTCATTCCCACGGACGGCGCCTCCGCGGCCCAGCGCGCCAGGTACGAGGCGTACGTGGCCCAGCGGCTGCCGCGGACCGCCACGCCGCAGGGCCCGGGCCGGATGATGTTCGCACCGGACCTGGTCGGGCCGTCGGATTGGATCGCGGAGCAGCTGGAGGCGCACGCGGGGTACCAGGAAGTCGACGAGGTCGCCTTCGCGCTGCCCTTCACCTTCGAGCCCGACGACTACGTGCAGATCCTGACCGACATCGCCACCCGCCTCGGCCCGGCCCTGGGCTGGCAACCCACCCCCTGAAAGGACACGCCAGGTACCGCATCGGCGGTACGCCGGGTCCGGCTGCGGCGACCGCGGTACGTGCGATCACCGTGGTTGGCCGACGACGTGGGACGGGTCCGGTCGCGACAGTGGAGGCGTTCTGCTCCACCGTGGTGACGAAGGGATCCGCTCCGTGTCTGTTCTGGCACGCTGGTGCGTCAGGCACCGCAAGGCCGTATTCGCCGGCTGGCTGCTGCTGGTGGCGGGTCTGCTCGCCCTGGTAGTCGCCGGCGGGACGGCGTTCAAGACCTCTGCCGAGATGCCCGACAGCGAGTCGTCGAAGGCGTATGCGTTGCTCGCCCGGATGTCCGGCGGTGCCGGTGAGGCCACGTCCACGGGCAAGGTCGCATGGCACGCGACGGCCGGTTCGGTGACGTCGGCGCAGGTGCGGCAGGAGATCGGTGGTCTGCTGGACGAGGTCGGCAAGCAGCCGGGCGTGGTCTCCGTCGTGAGTCCGTACAGCGAGGCCGGCGCTCGACAGGTGGCATCGTCCGCGAATACGGCATTTGCCCAGGTGATCCTGCGGTCCGACGCAGATGTCGCAGGCGTCGAGAAGGTGCTGGACCAGGCCGAGCTCAAGGGTGTGGAGCTGACCTACGGCGGTACCGCGTTCGATCACCAGCCGAAGCCCAGCCACGGCGGTGAGGCCGTCGGCCTGATCGTGGCGCTGGTGCTGCTGATGCTGATGTTCCGGTCGTGGTGGGCGTCGTGGCTGCCGCTCATCACCGGGATCGCCGGTGTGGTCGTGTCGCTGCTGCTCGTCGCGGTCGGCTCGCACGTCGTCACGCTGGACTCGACCTCGATCACCATGGCGTCGATGATGGGTCTGGCCGTTGGCATCGACTATGCGCTGTTCATCGTCAACCGCACCCGCAAGGGACTGCTCGCCGGTCAGTCGGTCGCGGATGCGGTGACGCGGGCGGTCGACACCTCCGGCCGGGCGGTCGTCTTCGCCGGGCTGACCGTCATCGTGGCGCTGCTCGGGATCCGAGTCGTCGGCATGGGGGTGCTCACCGGCATGGGCGAGGCCGCCGCGGTGACGGTGGCGTGCACGGTACTGGCCGCCTTGACGCTGCTGCCGGCGTTGCTGGGCAAGCTGGGGGCGAAGGTGCTGTCGAAGCGGCAGCGCGCGCAGCGGGCCGACGGTGTCGTCGAGGACCACCAGCCGGGCGGCCTTGCCGCCGGGTGGGCTCGGCTGGTCCAGCGGGCGCCGTGGCTGGTGGTTCCGCTCGCGCTGGTGGCGGTCGTGGTGCTCGCGGCACCGGTCCTGCACATGCGCGTCGGTGACGCCGACGCGAGCAGCGACCCGTCCGGATCGCAGTCGCACCGGTACGCCGTGATGACATCGTCCGCATTCGGCGCCGGCTTCGACAACCCGCTCGTCGTCGCGGCGAGCACCCCTGACGCCCCGTCGAAGCGAGCGTTCGCGGAGCTGGCTGACCGGCTCGTCGCGGTGCCCGGTGTGGTCTCGGTGACTCCGGTGCACGCGTCGGCGGACGGCACGGTCGGTATGACGACGATCGTCCCCGCCAGCAGCGCGCAGGCCGCGGAGACCGCGGATCTCATCGAGCGTCTGCGCGGCGACGTCATCCCGGCCGCGCAAGCCGGAACCGGACTGCGCGCGTACGTCGGAGGGAAGGCGGCCTCGAGCCAGGACCTGGCCGACGCCCTGCTGGGCAGGCTTCCGCTGTACCTGGGCATCATCGCGATCCTCGGGTTCCTGCTGCTGGCCGTGGCGTTCCGCAGCCTCCTGGTGCCGCTGGTGGGGGCGTTGAGCAACATCACGAGCATCCTTGTCGGCCTCGGCGCCATCACCGCCGTGTTCCAGTTCGGCTGGGGCGGCGAGCTGATGCAGGTCGGCTCCGGTGCGCCGATCATGTACATCGTCCCCGTGATGATCGTCGGAATCGTGTTCGGTCTGTCGATGGACTACCAGGTGTTCCTGGTCAGCCGGATGCATGAGGAGTGGACGCACACCGGCGACAACCGCCGGGCCGTGCGGGTCGGCGTGACCGAGACCGGCCGGGTCATCGCCACCGCTGCGCTGATCATGGTCGGTGTGTTCGCCTCCTTCGCGTTCGGCGGGCAGCGGATCGTCTCGGCCATCGGCGTCGGCCTGGCGGTCGCCGTGCTGATCGACGCCTTCGTCGTGCGGATGACCCTCATCCCCGCGCTGATGACGGTGCTCGGCCGGTACAACTGGTGGTATCCGCGCTGGGCGCAGAAGATCACGCCGCGTGTGGCGGTCGAGGGAACCCCGCAGGCGCACCCGGCACAGGAGCGGGAGCCGGCCGCCGTCGGATGAGTCCAGCGCAGGGTGCCCGGGCGTGCCAGTGCCCGGGCACCCTGCCGTCGACGGATGATGGAACCGACCGTATGACAGGGAAGGCATCGCACGTGACGATCCGCGTCCTCCTCGCCGACGACCAGGCGCTGCTACGGGCCACCTTCCGGCTGCTGCTGGACGCCGCCCCGGACATCGAGGTCGTCGCCGAGGCGTCCACGGGCGACGAGGCCGTCGCGAAAGCGCTGCAGAGCGGCCCGGACGTGGTGCTGATGGACATCCGGATGCCCGGCAGCGACGGTATCGCCGCCACCGGTCGGATCGCCGGGGCGCAGGCCCTGACCGGCACCCGGGTCCTCATCCTCACCACGTTCGAGACCGACGAGCACGTCCTGGCCGCACTGCGCGCCGGGGCCAGCGGCTTTCTCGGCAAGGGGGTCGACCCCGCCGACCTCCTGCAGGCGATCCGCACTGTCGCCGCGGGTGAGTCGTTGCTGTCACCGGCCGCGACGACCGCGCTGATCGGCCGGTTCCTCGCGGTCCCGGATCAGGCCGCCGTCGGTGCCGACGCCCGCTTGGACGAGCTCACCACCAGAGAGCGGGAGATCGTCGCGCTGGCGGGCACGGGACTGTCGAACGACGAGATCGGCCGGCGGCTGTCGATCAGCGCCGCGACCGCCAAGACACACGTCAACCGCGCCATGATGAAGATCGGCGCGCGAGACCGCGCCCAGCTCGTGGTGTTTGCCTATGAGACGGGTCTCGTCACACCCGGGCGGAGCTGACCGTGCGCGGGTTGCGAGCCGTCGGGCTCTCGCTGGTGGTCGCGCTGATCGGGATGGCGGAGATCGCCTACGGCCACGGCCCGGGGTTGTTCAAGCCGACGATTCCCCAGGTCGTGCTCGTGCTGGTTGGGGCCGGGGCGCTGCTGGTGCGGCGGCGCTACCCCCGCGCGGTCGTGGTCGTCACGGTGCTGTGCGGTGCGGCCCTGCCGGCGTTTCCGCCGCACCTCGTGCTGGCGGACGTGCCGACCATGGTGGCGTTGTACACCCTCGCGCTGCAGGCCGGAAGGCGCACCGCGGCGGCGTACGGTGCCGGCGCCGTGCTGCTGCTCACCGGCAGTTCCATGTGGTGGCTTCCGGGGCATCTCTTCGACATCCGCAACGTCCTGCCGCTGAACTACGTCGCCGCCGCGGTCGCGATCGGCGACTCGGTGCGCAACCAGCGCAAGCTCCTGACTCAGGAACGCCGGCGGGCGGCAGAGGCCGAACGAGACCGTGAAACGGAGGCCCGGCGGCAGGTCCGCGACGAGCGCGTCCGTATCGCCCGCGACCTGCACGACGTCGTCGCCCACCACATCACGCTGGTCAACGCGCAGGCGGGCGTCGCGCACCACCTGCTGCTCACCGACCCGGATCGCGCCTACCAGGCCCTCGCCGGCATCAAGGACACCAGCCGGGCGGCCCTGGACGAGCTACGGGCGACGGTCGGCCTGCTGCGTGCCGACGACGAGCCGGACAACCGGCAACCCGCACCCACCTTCGCCGGGCTCGACGCGTTGCTGGACGGATTCCGCCAGGCCGGGCTCCAGGTCCGCCTGACCCTTGCCGGCGACCCGCGACCGCTCACCGGCACCGCCGACCTCGCCGCCTACCGGATCGTGCAGGAGGCACTGACCAACGCCCGCAAACATGGCGAGGGAGCCGTGGACCTGGACCTCACATACAGCGCCGGCACGCTCGACATCACAATCGCCAATCCGGCCCGGCCGGGCGTGCAGGGGCCGGGCACGGGCCACGGCATGATCGGCATGCGGGAACGCGCCGAGTCGGCGGGAGGCCGGTTTGCGGCGGGCATGGCTGCCGGGCGATTTGTCCTCCACGTCAGCCTGCCGTTGGCGGCGGACTGACTCGTCGGCGGTCACCGAAGGCGGCGGGTCGTTGATCCCGGCCGCAGTCCGGCTCGTACCCCGAGGTATGACGACCGAGAAGTACGCGAACCGGGAGACGGCCGCCGGGATCTTCAGACGCCCGCCGGCACGGCCGCCCGAGAGCGGCCGCTGCTACCCCGGCACGCGGCGACTGGTCTGCCCCGCCCGCTCGGCGTGGAACTTCGCCTCGCGCTGGAGGTGCCAGCCTGAAAGTTGCACCAGCCGCGCGGCCAGCTATCGGTCAGGACTCCAGCGGACGGCGGGCGATCGCGATGACCGACTGGCCGAACGGCGGCCGGAAGCCGCGCTCCATGAGCCGGGTCAGCGGGGCGACCGTGGTGTCGTAGAACTTGACCATCGGGCCGGGGCCGGGCATCTGCTTGAGCAGGCAGGTCGACACGTAGTACCCGATGAGGCCCAGCGAGTTGGCGTAGTGCAGCTTCACGATCTCCAGGTCGGCCGCGCCGAGGGCCTCGCGCATGGTCTTCTTCGTGTAGCGGCGCACGTGGCCGGTGGCGATGTCGGCGGGGCCCATCGCGAACGGGAAGGCCGGCACCACGATGACGAGGTGGCCGCCGGGGCGCACCAGGGAGCGCATCGTGCGCAGGCCGCCGATGTCGTCGTCGATGTGCTCGAGCACGTTGTAGGAGATGGCCGCGCTGTGCTCGCCGCTGACCTCGCTGGGCAGCAGCAGCTCGCGCACGGTGACGCCGGGGTGGTCGGCGAAGCGCTCCTTGAGCGCCACGATCCGCCCCGCGTCCGCCTCGGTGAGCGTCATCCGGGACGTGTGCTCGAGCCACTCCGCGGCGTAGTCGCCCAGTCCGGCGCTGACCTCGATGGGGTCGTCGCCCAGGTAGGGCGTCGCGAAGGCGACGAACCACTTCCGGTGGTTCTTGGCCATCGCGAGGCCTTCGAGCACCTCGGACTGGATGCCCTGATCACCTAGGATGGCCGCGTTCGGGTCCGGCACTGTCGCACCCCTACGTGAAAGCCGATCGTGTCTGGCGGGAACTGGCGTAGTGTATCGGCGCCGATAGGCCCCACGCCACTCCTGGGATCGGCCACCAGCAGCGACTATGGTGACACGGTGAATTCTGGGGAGAAGGCCGTCGATCGCCGCTGGCTGTCGGCCGCGCTGCTGAGTTATGTGGCGTTCGCCGTGGTGGTCCTCCAGCACCTCTGGGCCGCTCCCCAACGGCGCCTGATGACCGACAACGGCCAGGACCAGGTGTTCTTCGAATGGGTACTGACCCATGCGGCCCGCCTGTTCACGCACGGCGACAACCCGTTCTTCACCGACCAGCTCAACGCACCGCTGGGCGTCAATCTCATGGCGAACACTTCCGTGCTCGGGCTCGGCCTGCCCCTGGCCCCGATCACGCTATTGTTCGGCGCCGGTACGACATTTGTGCTAATCGATACCATAGCGCTCGCCGCCACGGCCGGCGCGTGGTATTTCGTGCTTTCCCGGCACGTGGTCGGTTCCCGCATCGCCGCGTACGTCGGCGGCCTGTTCTGCGGCTTCGCCCCATCGATGATCTCGCAGAGCACCTCGCACCCGAACATCGCCGGCCAGTTCCTCATCCCGTTCATCGTGTGGAACGTCCTGCGCCTGCGCGACCCCGGCCCCCCGCTGCGGCGCGGGCTCGCACTCGGCGCAGTGGTGCTCGCCCAATGCTTCATCAACGAGGAGATCCTCTTCTTCACCGCGGTCGCCCTGCTGATCTTCCTGCTGGCGTACCTGCACCCGCGCGACTATGCCGCGGCGATCCGCAACGCCGCACCCGCTCTCGGCATCGGGGTGATGCTCACCGCGGTGCTGCTGGCCTACCCGTTGTACCACCAGTTCGCGGGCCCGGAGGCGTATCACGGCCTGCCGGACTTCGTGCACACCTTCAGCACCGACCTGGCGTCGTTCACCCGGTTCAGCAGCCGGTCCATCTTCGCGCCGGACAAGGTCGACTGGACCGACAAGATGGGCGGCCTCACGGAGGAGAACACCTTCCTCGGCCTGCCCCTGGTCGGCCTCCTGGCCGCCGCCGCGGTCGCCCTCTTCCGCGTCCGGGCCGCCCGCGCGGTCATCATCACCGCCCTGGTCTTCGCCGCCCTGTCGCTGGGCACGGACATCAGGTACAAGGGCCAGGAGACGGGCTGGAGCGGGCCGTGGCGCTGGGTGCACGAGCTGCCCCTGTTCGACTCGGTCGTGCCGACCCGCCTGGCCCTCGTCGTCACGCCCCTGCTCGGCGTCTTCCTGGCGTTGCTCATCGACCGGTACGTGGTCGGCCCACGGCCCGCCCTCGTCTCTGCCGCGACGGCCACGGCTACGCCGCCCTCCGCCGCCGACCTCGCCCGTGCCGGCTCCCTGGAACCCGCCCACCGCGCTAGGGGCACGGGCGCCGACATCTCGGACATATCAGCTTCGGCTTCGGCTTCAGATTCAGCTCCGGCTTCAGATTCAGCTCCGGCTTCGGCTTCGGCTTCAGATTCGGCTTCGGCTTCAGATTCGGCTTCGGCTTCGGCTTCGACTTTGGGTTTGGGTTCGGCTTCGACTTTGGGTTTGGGTTCGCCGTCCCGGCCGGACGACGACGGGGAGACCACGCCCGCGGCCCGCTGGCTGTGGGCCGTGGCCCTGGCGGTGGCCCTGTTCCCGCTGATCCCGACCCCGCAGCCGGCCACCGAACGCGGCGCCGTGCCGGCGTTCTTCACCAGCGGCGCCTGGCGCAAGACCATCCCCGCCGGCTCGACGGTCGTGCCGGCCCCGCTGGACTGGTACACCGCCCTGGACGCGATGCAGTGGTCCACCGAGACCGGCCTGAACATCAAGATCGTCGGCGGCTACTTCCTGGCCCCGGACCCGAACGACCCGAAAGGCACAGCCATGTACGGCGCCGTCGGCCGCCCGACGCTGAGCCTCCTCGGCAGCGTCGGCAACGACGGCAACGTCCCGCAGATCACCGCGGAACAGCAGGCCCAGGCCCGCGCGGACGCCGACTACTGGAAGGCCGACTTCGTGATCCTGCCCGACCGCCAGGGCAACAGCGACGCCATCCACCAGGCCGGCGATCAGCTCTTCGGCCGCCCCGCCGAGCACGTCATGGACGTCTGGATCTGGCGGGTCTGACCCGGCATCACGACCCCGCCGCCCCGTTCCAGTCCACGAGCTGAACGATCACGCCGTTGGGATCGCGGACCTGGAACGCCCGCTCCCCCCACTCCTCAACGGTCAGCGGCATCGTGATCGACACTCCCCCTTGCTCCAGCCGGGCGAGCTCCCCTTCGAGATCGTCGACCACGAACGCGAGGATGACCCCGGCGGCATGCACGTCCCGCTGATCCTCGGGCAGCGTCCCCAACCCCTGCCGCAAGAAGACCACGTTGTGCCCGACGTCCTCCCGGCTCAGCGACGCGAACCCGTCCGCCGCCATCTCCTCCCGAAACCCGAACCACTCCTGCAGAAACCGGCTGGACGCCGCAACATCCCGAACGTTGAACGACACAGCAGAAGCACTGATCCGCAAAACCCCTCCCTCACCTCAAACTCTATACACCGTATACCGAACCCCCATCCACCGCCAACAAAGAATCCAGATCCCCACCGTCAGGCAGACATGTCGGATTTATCCTCTGACAGGCGGCATAAGGGAGGCATGAGAGCGCCCGAGCCGTCAGTCTGGCTTTTCGAACATAAAACCCGACAGGCGAAAAATCCGATAAGTCGTGGCGCGGAGCGCCCGACTTATCGTGAGGCCTTACGCCCTGCGCTTGGCGGCTCCGGCCAACGGTGGGCAGAACGCGCCCACCGTCCAGGAACGGCAAGCAAGAACGCACAGCCCGCTGACCAGGACCGGCAAGAACGGGCGCCTACGGCAGAGTGACGCAAGGGGCCAGCGGCGAGCCTCAGGGCCGATCGGGTTCAGGCGCCCGGGCTTGAACCCGATCGGCCAGACGCGGACAGCCCGGGTCCGAGGCGGAACGCGAACCCGGACAACCGACGACGTGAGGCCGACGCGGTCCGCAAGAGCTCCCCGAACCCCCAGCCCCGCTCGAACCCGATCTGCCAGACGCCGACAGCCCGGGTCCGAAGCGGAACCCGAACCCGGGCAACTGACGAAGGCCGACGGGTCGGGCGCGGCAATGCCGGGCCGGGGCGGAGCGGGCCGGGGCGGAGGGGGCCGGGGCGGAGGGGAGCAGGCCCGGGGCGGAGCGGGGCGGGGCCGGGGCGGAGCGGGGCGGGGCGGGGCGGAGGGGAGCA
>NZ_BAAARV010000119.1:1651-25107 GCF_039532525.1 Dactylosporangium salmoneum | reverse complement strand
GCGCGCCGGCGGCGGCCCAGGGCGGCGGCCCGGGCGGCGATGACCGCCAGCGGCGGCTGCTCGATGCCGTCGAGACGGTCGCGCTCGGCCCGCAGGCGGGTCTCCATCTGGTCAGGCACGGGCCACCTCGTAGCCGTCGAGCCGCGCGGCCAGCGCCGCCCGCCCCCGGGCCAGCCGCGACTTCACGGTGCCGGCGGGGACGCCCAGCGCGGCGGCGATCTCGTCGACGCTGAGGTCGGCGTAGTAGTGCAGCACGATGACCTCCCGGAAGGTGCGCGGCAGGACGTCGAGCGCCCTGGTCAGGTCGGTTCGCAGGTCGGTGTCGGGGGCGGGTGGATCGCCCAGTGGGTGCTCGCGCAGGAGGATCAGGTCGAGGACCCGGCGGCGGCGCCATCGCCGGCGCACGACGTTGACGGCGACCGTGCGCAGCCAGGCCTCGGGGTTGTCGATGCCGGCGAACCCGCGCGGGCGCGCGAGGGCCCGCGCGAACGCCTCCTGCACGACGTCCTGGGCCTCGGCGAGGTCGGTGGTGAACGCGAAGAGCTGCACGACCAGCCTGCGGTAGCAGGCGTGGTACACCTCCGCGACGTCGCCCACGCCCTCAACGATCCCCGAGCCGGCCGTCCGGTTCCCCGGTTCGGGAGCTAATTCGGCAGCACGGTGGCGGACAGGGCGGCCTCCTGCCATGCGTGGGCGTCCGTCGATACCCGGGCGGGGGTGCCCAGGGACGCGTAGCCGTTGTCGACGGGGGCGATGGCACCGCCCGGCCCGGCGCCGGTGCCGAAGTGCTCGCCGTCGTTGCTCTCCAGGAAGTACGTCGTGGCGTCCGCCTGAATCCACAGCAGCAGCGAGCGGTCGGGGCGGATCAGCGCCCCGACGGGGCGGTTGTCCAGCGTCTTCAGCGTCGCCGGGAGCGCGATGGCGTCGCGGACCTCGCGCCAGTTCGCGCCGCCGTCAGAGGTGCGGAAGAGGCGCATCGAGGTCCGGTACCGCACGAAGGCCCACGCGTTCTGCCCGTCCTTGGTCACCACCGTCGGCACGTCGATGCCGGCCGGGGTGTCCAGGCTCTGGGTGATCCAGTGCTGGCCCTGGTCCTTGCTCACGCTCACCGCCGGAGCGCCGGTGTGCAGGTCGGCGCCGGCCACCCACCACCCGGCCGCGGCCGGCTGCCCGGCGACCACCGTGCGCCGGGCCAACGGCGGCTGGCCGGCCAAGCTCAGCGCGCCGTCCTTCTCGCGCACGCCGAACAGGTCGCCGTACTGCACCAGCTGCACCGCCCGGTCCTGCGTCCCGAGCGGCAGGTGCTCGCTCGGCCCGACCACGACCTGGCCGGGCTGGGCGGTGGCCTGCGCGCGGGTGTCGCCGGAGATGTGGAACCGCACGCAGGAGCGCGACGCCCCGCCGACCTCGCCGCTGAGCATGTAGGTGTCGGTCGTGATCCGGATGATCTGGACGCCGGAGAGCTTGTCCAGCGGGCTGCCGCGCAGCGCGTCGACGACGAAGGGCGTGCGCTGGGTGGCGTCGTCGCCCAGCGTGGTGACCTGCAGGCTGCACCGCCGGGCCTGCGGCACCTCGACGCAGACGTCGACCGCGGCGACCAGGTTGGGCAGGTCGCCTGCGGCGGCGAGCACGGTGACCGTGGACGGGAACTTGCCGAAGGCGCTCGGCGCGACCGACGGCGTCGAGGCGTCGGGCAGGTCAGGGTTGGGGCCCAGCACCGCGGGCGCGGGCCGGCCGAACGCCCCGGCCAGGGCGACCGGCGCGAGGACGCCGAGCGTGCCCATCAGCGCGCCGAGCACGGCCATCCGGTCGCGCAGCCGGACCCGGCCGGCGCGCCGGTAGAGCGTGGTGAAGTCGGGCACCCAGGTGGCCGCCTCGATCTGCGACCGCAGCGTGCGGAAGTCCAGCTCAGGGCGCATCTCGCACCTCCTGCGGGCGCTCCGCCGGCGCAGGAGGCAGGTAGGGGCGGCGGCGCTGGACGTCGTCGCCCGCGTCGGCGTCGCTGAGCAGGGTGGCGAGCATGGCGCGGCCGCGGGACAGCCGGGCCTTGACCGTGCCGACCGGGACGCCGAGCGCCTCGGCGACCTCGTGCACGGACATGTCGGCCAGGTGGTGCAGCACGATCGTCTCCCGCGTGGCCTGCGACAGCTGTTGCAAGGCGGCGACCAGGGCGACCCGGTTGGGGTCGACCCCCGGCACGCTCTCGACCGGTCGGGCGACCCGGCCGCTGCGCACCAGTGTGTCGAACAGGCGGCGCCGGCGCCAGCGCGTCCGGGCCAGGTTCATGGCCACGGTGCGCAGCCACGCCTCGGGGTCGGCGACGTCGAGGAACTGCCGGGGCCGGGCGAGGGCCCGCGCGTACGCCTCCTGGACGAGGTCCTGGGCCTCCGCGTGGTCGCCGGTGAGCGCGTAGAGGGCGGCCACGAGGCGGCGGTAGTGGGCCTGGTACGCGTCGCGCACGGCCTCGCGAGCCTCCAGCTCGTCGCCCACGTGCCCACCTCCCTGGACTCACCCTGTAGCGCTGGCGGGTTAGCTCACGCTACCCAGACAGACGCCTGTGTGGCGTCCTCGGTTGCGCCTGACAGAATGGCGTCATGTCGTCTCCCGCCAGGCCTCGGGTGCTCTCCGGCATCCAGCCCACCGCCGACTCGTTCCACCTGGGCAACTACCTAGGCGCCCTGCGCAACTGGGTGCCTATGCAGGAGACGCATGACACCTTCTACTGCGTGGTCGACCTGCACGCGATCACGATGGGCCACGACCCGGCGCTGCTGCGTAAGCGCACCCGGGTGAGCGCCGCCCAGCTGCTCGCCGTGGGGCTCGACCCGGAGCGCTGCACGCTCTTCGTGCAGAGCCACGTGCCGGAGCACTCGCAGCTGGCCTGGGTGATGAACTGCCTGACCGGCTTCGGCGAGGCCAGCCGGATGACGCAGTTCAAGGACAAGTCGGCCAAGCAGGGCGCCGACCGCACCAGCGTCGGGCTGTTCACCTACCCGATCCTGCAGGCGGCGGACATCCTGCTGTACCAGGCCGACGCCGTGCCGGTCGGCGAGGACCAGCGCCAGCACCTCGAGCTGACCCGCGACCTGGCCCAGCGCTTCAACACGACGTTCGGGCCGACGTTCACCGTACCCGCGCCGTACATCATCAAGGACACGGCGAAGATCACCGATCTCCAGGAGCCGACGGCCAAGATGTCCAAGTCGGCCTCGACCGCCAATGGGCTGGTCGAGCTGCTGGAGGAGCCGTCGCGGATCGCCAAGAAGATCAAGTCGGCGGTCACCGACACCGGCCGCGAGATCCTCTTCGACCCGGTGAACAAGCCCGGCGTGTCCAACCTGCTCACGATCTACGCCGCGCTGACCGGCCGGACGATCGAGGAGCTGGTCGAGTCGTACGACGGAAAGGGCTACGGCGACCTGAAGAAGGAGCTCGCCGAGGTCGTGGTCGAGTTCGTCAAGCCGATCCAGGAGCGCACCCGCGCCTATCTCGACGACCCGAGCCAGCTCGACAAGCTGCTCGCGATCGGCGCGGAGAAGGCCCGCTCGGTGGCGGCGCCCACGCTCGCGTCCGTGTACGACCGCATCGGCTTCCTCGCCCCCGGCGCTGCCGCGCAGTAACGGTGGAAAGGACCACCATCGGCGTCCGTATCGACATCCCGGAGCCGTGGGGCGGCGAGCTGACCGCCGCCCGGCTGGCCGCCGGGGATGCGGTCGCGGAGTCCGTGCCGGCCCACGTCACCCTGCTCGCGCCGACCGAGATCGCCGCCGCGGACCTGCCGGAGATCCACCGTCACCTGTGCGAGGTGGCCCGGGCGCACCGGCCCTTCGCCGTGCACCTGCGCGGGACGGGCACGTTCCGCCCGGTCACCCAGGTGGTGTTCGTCGCCGTCGCGGCCGGGATCAGCGGGTGCGAGCAGCTGCACGAGGCGGTGCTCGCGGCCGATGTGATCCGGACGCTGGGGCGGTTCCCGTACCACCCGCACGTCACGGTCGCCCACGACGTGCCGGAGGCGCAGCTCGATGCCGCCTTCGCCGAACTCGCCGGCTACGAGGCCACCTTCCCCGTCGGCGGGTTCACGCTCTTCGAACACGATGGTGACGGACGGTGGCGACCCTATGCGGAGTACCGGCTCTCGGCGGACGATTGACCGGTGAGCACCCTCGACCGGCTGGAGGCCGGGTTCGATCGCGTGGTTGCCGCGGGCCGGGCCCGGTCGCGGGTGTTCGACCACATCTGGCGAGCCGGCCAGCGGTACTTCGACGTCGATGCCGGCCGCCTGGCCGCCGCGGCGGCCTATTACGGCTTCTTCGCCGTGTTCGCCATGGTGGTCGTGCTGTTCTTCGTCCTCGGCCGGGTGCTCGGCGGCAACAAGCTCGTGGTCGAGCGGGTCCAGGTCTACCTGCAGGCCAACCTGCCGCAGCTGCACTCCGACGAGATCTTCGCGGGTAGCCAGCAGATCGGCATCCTGGCCATGGTCGGCCTGGTCGTGGCCGGCGTCGGCTGGGTGGAGAACCTGCGCTCGTCGCAGCGGGCGCTGTGGCAGCTGCAGGAGCACCCGGGCAACGCGGTGGTGCGCTGGCTGGTCGACCTCGCCGTGCTGGTCGGCCTCGGCCTGCTGCTGCTGATCTCGATCGGCATCTTCGCCGGCGTGCAGGAGCTGCTCTACTGGCTGGCCGGCGACGCCGGGCAGGACCCGGTGCGCGTCGCCCTGCGCGCCTTCTCGACCCTCCTCTCGGGCGTGGTCGACGTGTTCCTCGGCGCCGCGCTGCTGGTCGGGGTGCCCCGGCTGCGGATGTCCCTGCGCCGCCTGTGGCCCTCGGCGCTGCTCTTCGCGGTCGGGCTCGGCCTGCTCAAGACGGTCGGGAAGTGGTACATCACCCGGACCGAGCACAATCCGGCGTACCAGTTGGTGGCGGGCACCATCGGCCTGCTGCTCTACATGTACCTGCTGCACCAGCTGCTGCTCTTCGCCGCCGCGCTGTCCGCCACCAGCCCGTTCGGCCGGGTGGTCGACCTGGCCGGCGGCGCGCCACGGGCCGACGTGCAGGCCGCCCGCCGCGCCGCCGAGCTGGTCGAGCAGGCCGCCGCGCAGACCGAGCACGCGGCCGAGGTTGCCGCGCGAGTGCTGCCGTCCGGCGGTTCAACGGGTGCCGAGCGCCCGGACCCGTCATGATGGGCGCCGTGGGCACACTCGTGACTTTGGACCTGCCGGCCGACGCGCCGGCGCTGACCCTGCCGTGGATCATCACCGTCGGCCCGTTGAACGACGAGGAGGAGTGGGAGCCGGTCGTGTGCGGCCCCTATGAGCGCGCACACGCCCTCGCCCTCGCCGAGGCCGTGGTGGCCGACGAGGAGCTGATGGCGGTCGTCGAGCCGCTGCAGCCGCACGTGACCGTCGACCAGATCCAGGGCGACATCGCCGCCTCGCGGATGGCGGCCGAGAACGAGGACCTGGAGACCGCGGCCCTGGATGCGGAACTGGCCGACTTCGAGGACCACGACCACGACCATGACGACGACCACACGCACGAGCCGCCGTCGGTCGACGAGATCCGCGCCGGCTTCGCCCGGATCGCCGCCAAGCTGACCAACTAAAGGGACGTCGGGGAGTCGCCGCGCTCTTGCGGCGACTCCACCGGGCGCTTTCGCCCGGTTCATGTCGACGAAAGGGCGTAAGCCCCTTAAGCGATAAGTCGGGCGCTCCGCGCCACGACTTATCGGACTTATACCCTGTCAGGTTATAAATCCGAAATGTCGTGGCGCGCCAGCGCCCGACATTTCGCCCAAAACGCCCCGGTACGTGCCGACCGAGCCGCCGAGGTTGGCCGCGACCAGGTACCCCTCCGTCTCGGCCGTGGGCCTCCGTAGGCGCAGGGCGGCGCAGTGCAGATTCAGCGTCGAGCCGGGGACCTCGCGCTGAGCGGCGACGGTCCGGACCGTCCAGTCCGCCGCGATGGGCAGCCACGAGCGCTCGCCCGGCCCGAAGTCGGTGTCTCGCCCTCCCCGGGAAGGGGGCGCTGGGCAGGCCCAGCATGAGCAGCGCGGCGGCGCGGGTCCGCCGCCATCGCGCTGCCTTGCGCTACCGAGCTTGGGCCGCCTTCAGGGCCGAAAGGAACCAGGCCCATCTGTGCATGGTGGACGGGATGGGCGGCCAGCCGTTGATCGTGGCCATGAGCTGCCAGTAGCGCTCGGCCCGCGGCTCGATCGAGAGCTCTAGGGCCTCGATCACCTCGGCCCGCAGTTCCGGGGAGTCGGGGCGGCCCGCGGCCTCGGCCCAGCGGGCCATCACCTCGTCGACCGCGGTGGCCGGGGCAGGGTGGCCCTCGTCCTGGGCGGCGGCGATCAGGTCGACGAACCACTTGATCTCGGTCATGTCGGTGGGCACGACCCGCTTGGCGCCCGGGGCGAAGCTGCGCCGGCCCATCTCGCGCAGCCTGTCGCGAAAGTCCGGCCGGCGCAGCATCTCGGCCAGCTCGATCCAGGCGTCGACCTGCTCGTCGGTCGGCTCGTCGGGCAGGTCGGCCGAGACGCTGCGCATCCCGGCGGTGAAGCGCTCGGCCTCCGGGCCGGCGGTGACGTCGCTGAAGATGCTGTCGAAGAACTCGTCCACGATCCGCCTGCGCTCGTCCGCGCCGGCCTGGGCGATCTTCGACAGGCGTTCGAGGTCCTCGGGGCCGGCGTCGCGGCCGGCCAACGCGCGCAGTGCCGCCCGGCGCAGGCGCAGCACCCGGATCTGGGCGCCGAGCGCCTCGGCGTGGGCGGCCGCCACCCCGCGCAGGTCGGCCCCGCGGTCGAGCACCCGGCGGATGGTCGCCAGGTCGATGCCCAGCTCGCGCAGGGTCCGTACGAACTCCAGCCGGACGATGGCGGCGTGGTCGTAGCGGCGGTAGCCAGCCGCCGAGCGCTCGGCCTCCGGGACCAGGCCGACGTCGGAGTAGTACCGGATCGTCTTGACCGGCAGCCCGGTGAGACGTGACAGCTCGCCGATGTTCATGCCGCTCATTCCTGGATCCTCGACCCTCCAGCGGCTGGAGAGTCAATGGACCGCTACCTTGCGCGGATGGAACCTTTGCGGCTCATCCTTTTGTTCCTGCACCTGATCGGCTTCGCGATGCTGCTCGGCGGTTCGATCGCGCAGTTCCTCACCGGCCGGCTGCGGATCAACCCGGCCATGCTGTGGGGCGCGATCGTCCAGGTGGTGACCGGCCTCGGCCTGGCCGCGCCCCTGCGCGGCGGCGGCGACCACGAGCCGCCGACGGCCAAGCTGGCGGTGAAGCTTGTGATCGCCCTCATGATCTTCGTGATGGCCTTCTTCTCCCGCAAGCGGGACGAGGTCAACCGTGGGCATTTCCTGGCTTTGGGTGGGTTAACGCTCGTTAACGCCGGGGTTGCCGTGTTTTGGAGGTAACCGGGGTGTTACAAGATCGATCTCACGAGGCGGGAGGGACCGGCGCCACGTCACGGCCCTATAACGCACTCCTCCCAACCCGGCAGCGAAGGCGGGAACTGCTCCACCGAGGGCGTACGCTCCCGCGGTGGGTTCACCGCGTTGGGGCGGTGCATTTGGAAGGGAGACCGTCTTGCGCCGAGTGCGTGGGATGAAGGTTCTCGCGGCCGCCGCGGTGGCGTTTGTCGCGTTGGGCAGCACCGCGGCGTGCGGTGACAGCAAGAGCAGCACGGGCAGCGACAGCAGCGCGCCTGCCTCGAAGAAGACCGTCAAGGTCGGCCTCGCCTTCGACATCGGCGGGCGGGGCGACAAGTCCTTCAACGACTCCGCCGCCGCGGGCCTGGACCGGGTCAAGAGCGACCTCAACCTGGAGGTCAAGGACCTGGCCGCGGTCGCCGGCGAGAGCGAGAACGACAAGTACTCGCGGCTGAAGCTGCTCTGCACCACCGGCTACAACCCGGTCATCGCGGTCGGCTTCGTCTACGACGGCGCCGACGCCAAGAACGGCCCGCTCGCGCGTGCCGCGAAGGACTGCCCGAACACCAAGTTCGCGGTCGTTGACGGCAGCACCCAGGCCGACAACATCGCCGACCTGACCTTCGCCGAGGAGCAGGGCTCCTACCTGGTCGGCGTGGCCGCCGCCCTCAAGACGAAGAAGGGCACCGTCGGCTTCATCGGCGGCTGCCAGGTCGACCTGATCAAGAAGTTCGAGGCGGGCTTCACGGCCGGCGCCAAGGCCACCAAGGCCGACATCAAGGTGCTGACCAACTACCTGTCGACCCCGGCCGAGTCCTGCAAGGGCTTCAACGACCCGGCGGGTGGCAAGACGGCCGCCAGCGGCATGTACGACCAGGGCGCGGACATCGTCTACGCGGCCGCCGGCGGCTCCGGCACCGGCGTCTTCGAGGCCGCGAAGGACAAGAGCGGCCTGGCCATCGGCGTCGACTCGGACCAGTACAACACCGTCACCGACGCCTCGCTGAAGCCGGTCATCATGACCTCCATGCTCAAGCGGGTCGACAACGCGGTGTTCAACTTCGTCAAGGACTACGCGGCCGGCAACTTCAAGGGCGGCACGACCGTCTTCGACCTCAAGGTCGACGGCGTGGGCTACGCCACGTCGGGTGGCCAGGTCGACGACATCAAGGACAAGCTCGACGCGGCCAAGGCCGACATCGTGTCGGGTAAGGTCACCGTACCTACCAAGTAGTAGTAGCACCGGGTGCTTCGGCGGGGGATCGCAATCCGGTCCCCCGCCATCATCTGTTATGAGGAGCCTGGATGACCGCGGAACCACCCGCCGTCGAGCTCAAGGGGATCACCAAGCGGTTCCCGGGCGTCGTGGCCAACTCCGACGTAAACCTCACCATCCGCAAGGGGACGATCCACGCGATCGTCGGTGAGAACGGCGCTGGCAAGTCAACCCTGATGAAGATCCTGTACGGCATGCAGCCGCCGGACGAGGGCGAGATCGTCATCGACGGGCGGCCGGTGCGGTTCTCCTCGCCGCAGGGCGCGATCGACGCCGGCATCGGCATGGTGCACCAGCACTTCATGCTCGCCGACAACTTCACCGTCACCGAGAACGTGGTGCTGGGGGCGGAGAAGCTGCACGGGATCGGCGCCGGGGCCAAGGCCAAGATCCGGGAGATTTCCCAGCGGTACGGCCTCGGGGTCCGCCCGGACGAGCTGGTCGAGAACCTCGGCGTCGGCGACCGCCAGCGGGTCGAGATCCTGAAGGTGCTCTACCGCGGCGCCCGGATCCTCATCCTCGACGAGCCGACCGCGGTGCTCGTGCCGCAGGAGGTCGACGAGCTCTTCGGCAACCTGCGCGAGCTCATCCGCGAGGGCCTCACCGTGCTGTTCATCTCGCACAAGCTCGACGAGGTGCGCGCGGTGGCCGACGACATCACGGTCATCCGCCGGGGCACCACGGTCGCCTCGGTCAGGCCGGCCGACGTGACCGCCCGCGACCTGGCCACCCTCATGGTCGGCAGCGAGCTGCCCAGCCCGGAGGCCCGCGAGTCGACCGTCACCGACGTGCCGGCCCTGGTCGTCGAGGGGCTCACCGTGCTCGGCGCGGGGGGCCGCCCGGTCGTCGACAACGCGACCTTCACGATCCACAAGGGCGAGGTCGTCGGCATCGCCGGCGTGGAGGGCAACGGCCAGGCCGAGCTCGCCGAGGCGATCCTCGGCATGCGCCCGTCCACCGGCACCATCCGCCTCGACGGCGAGGACGTCTCCGAGTGGTCGACCCGGCGCCGCCGCGAGGCCGGCGTCGGCTACGTGCCGGAGGACCGGCATCGCCAGGGCCTGCTACTGGACGCCCCGCTGTGGGAGAACCGGATCCTCGGCCACCAGACCGAGCGGCCCAACGCCCGCGGCGTCCTCATCGACGTCGGCGGCGCCCGGCGCGACACCCAGCGCATCGTCGAGCAGTACGACGTGCGCACCCCCGGCATCGACGTGGCCGCCGTGGCGCTGTCCGGCGGCAACCAGCAGAAGCTCATCGTCGGCCGGGAGATGAGCCACGAACCCAAGGTTCTCATCGCCGCCCACCCCACCCGGGGCGTCGACGTCGGCGCCCAGGCCGCCATCTGGGACCACATCCGCAGCGCGCGCATCGCCGGCATGGGCGTCCTGCTGATCTCGGCCGACCTCGACGAGCTGATCGGCCTGTCCGACTCGCTCAAGGTGATCTACGGTGGGCGGCTGGTGGCCGAGGCCGACCCTGCCACCGTCACCCCCGAACAGCTGGGCGTCGCCATGACCGGCGCCTCGACCGAGCAGGAGGCCTCGGAATGAGTGCCCCGACGGCCGCCGCACCGCGGTCGCCCTGGCGGCGCATCGACCCGGCCAAGCTGATTCCGCAGCTGGTCGCGCCGGTGGCCGCCCTGGTCATCGCCGCCGCGATCTCCGCCATCGCGCTGCTGATCAGCGACAAGGACCCGATCCTTGCGTTCAAGGACATGTACGACTTCGGCGTCACGCCGGACTCGCAGGTGGAGATCCTCAACAAGGCGAGCGAGTACTACATCGCCGCCGTCGCGGTCGCCATCGGCTTCAAGATGGGCCTGTTCAACATCGGCGTCGAGGGCCAGTCGAAGATCGCCGCCTTCATGGGTGGCGCCCTCGCCAGCGCCTCGTTCATGCACTGGATGCCCGGCTCGCTGCGGATCGTGCTGATCATCGTGGTGGCCATGCTGGTCGGCGCGGCCTGGGCCTCGATCGCGGCGCTGCTCAAGACCCAGCGCGGGGTCAGCGAGGTCATCTCGACCCTGATGCTCAACCTGATCGGCGCGCTGGTCGTGACCTGGCTGCTCAACGACCAGTGGGGCGTGCAGGAGCCGGGCGCGCAGATCAAGACCACCGGCATCCTGCCGGAGAACTCCTGGATGCCCGGCCTGCCGATCATCGCCGGCACCGACCAGAAGGTGCTCGGCTTCCTGGTCATCTCGGTGGTCCTGGGCATCGCGTACTGGTTCACGATCAACCGCACCCGCTTCGGCTTCGACCTGCGGGCCACCGGCTACAACCCCTTCGCGGCCACGGCCAGCGGGGTCAACGCCAAGCGCATGATCATCACCGCGATGCTGATCTCCGGCGGCATCGCCGGCCTGGTCAACCTGCCCCGGATGCTCGGCGAGAGCCACACCTACACCGAGGGCTTCGGCGGCATCGGCTTCACCGGCATCGCGGTCGCCCTGCTCGGGCGCAACCACCCGGTCGGCATGGCCCTCGGCGCGGTGCTGTGGGGCTTCCTGGCCCGCTCGCAGCTGATCCTGGACCTCGACGGCATCCCCAAGGAGATCGTCCTGATCATGCAGGGCGTCGCTGTGCTGTCCGTGGTCATCGCCTACGAGCTGGCCGCCCGCATCGGCCGCCGGGCCCAGCAGAAACGCGTCGGCGCGGTCACCGCGGCCCCAGCGGGCTCGGCCCCGCTGGCCGCCGCCACCGAGTCGGCGGCCGGCTCGGCCAGTGAGGAGTCCAAGTGAGCACCGACGCCATGCTCTCGACCGCCGCGTCGGGCACCCCGGCGGCGCCCCCCAAGCGGCGCCGGCTCGGCACCGCGCGGATCCTGCTGATCATCGCCGGCGTGCTGATCGGCCTGTCGCTGGTCCACCTGCTCACCGGCGCCGACGACGTCACCTCCCAGGGCGCCATCCAGGCCGCGCTGCAGGCCGCCATCCCGCTCGGCCTGGCCGGCCTCGGCGGGTTATGGGCGGAGCGGGCCGGCGTGGTCAACATCGGCCTCGAGGGGCAGATGGTCCTGGGCACCTGGTTCGGGGCGTGGGGGAGCCTGCAGTACGGCCCGTGGGCCGGCCTCGCGCTGGGTATCCTCGGCGGCGCGATCGGCGGGCTCATCCACGCCGTGGCCACGGTGACCTTCGGCGTCGACCACATCATCTCCGGCGTGGCGATGACGATCCTGGCCCCGGGCATCGCGCGGTACCTCTCCTTCCTGGCCTGGAACGGCACGCCGGGTGCCGGCCCGACCCAGTCGCCGACGGTCGAGCCGCTGAAGCGGTACTCGGTGCCGGGCATCGGCAGTCTCGAGGGCCTGGAGAAGCACCACTGGTTCCTGATCTCGGACGTCGCGGGTGTACTGCGAGGCCTGCTGACCGACGTGTCGGTGGTGACGATCCTCGCGGTACTGCTGATCCCGCTGACCTGGTTCGTGCTGTGGCGCACCTCGTTCGGCCTGCGCGTGCGCTCGGTCGGCGAGGACCCGCGGGCCGCCGAGAGCCTCGGGATCAACGTGTACCGGTACAAGTACTACGGCGTCGTCATCTCCGGCGCGATGGCCGGCCTCGGCGGCCTGTACCTGTCCACGGTGAGCTCGGTGATCTACCGGGAAGGCCAGACCGGCGGCCGCGGCTACATCGGTCTGGCCGCGATGATCTTCGGCAACTGGCGGCCGGGCGGCCTGGCGCTGGGCGCCTCGCTGTTCGGCTACACCGACGCCCTGCAGCTGCGCCGCGGCTCGGAGTCCGTGCACGCGCTGCTGATCCTGGTCGGCGCGCTGCTGCTGGCGCTGGCGGTGTGGGAGTTCCGGCGCCGCAACAAGGTGGTGGCGATCGCCTCGGTGGTGCTGGGCGTCCTGTCGTACGTCATCTTCTTCGCCGTCGACAAGATCCCCACGGCGCTGGTGCAGGCCGCGCCGTACATCACGGTGCTTGTGGTGCTCGCCCTGGCGGCACAGCGGCTGAGGCCGCCCGCCGCCGACGGCAAGCCCTATCGCCGTGGCGGGTGACCAGCGGCGGGTGGCCAGGGAAAGGCAGACTGGGACGGTGAACATCGACTGGGCCGCGCTGCGCAGCGCGGCCATCACCGCCATGGAGCGGGCCTACGCCCCCTACTCGAAGTTCCCGGTCGGCGCGGCCGCACTGGTCGACGACGGCCGGATCGTGGTCGGCTGCAACGTGGAGAACGCCTCCTACGGCATCGGGCTGTGCGCCGAGTGCGGCCTGGTCTCCAGCCTGCAGGTGACGGGCGGCGGCCGGCTCGTCGCGCTGGCCTGCGTCGACGCCGGCGGCCGGCCGCTCATGCCGTGCGGCCGCTGCCGGCAGCTGCTGTGGGAGCACGGCGGGGCGGGCCTGCTCATCGACCACCGCGAGGGGCCGCTGCCGATGACGGCGCTGCTGCCGCACGCCTTCGACGACGCCGATCTCGACCGGATCGCCGCCGAGCGGGACCGGCGGCCCGCCGTGCCGGCCGCGCTCGCGCTCAAGGTGGGCAGCGGCACCGTCTTCGTCCACCCGGACATCGCCGAGGGGCGGCAGGTCTGGACGTCGTACTGGGAACGCTCTTCCGGCGCCGCGGACGACGAGCCGGCGGGCATCTTGGAGGAGGGTCCCACCTTCGCCTCGGACGCCGAGGCGGTCGAGTGGGGCCGCATCCGCACCCCGCGGGTCGTGGTCGTGGACGGACAGGGCAACACCAGCTGGGCCGGGGACACCCCTCGGCCGGCCGGCATCGAACGAGACTGGAGCAGCCGATGAGCTTCGCGGCGGTGGACGTCATCCGGGCCAAGCGGGACCGGCAGGTGCTCAGCGACGAGCAGATCGACTGGGTCGTCGCCGCGTACACCCGCGGGGAGGTGGCCGACGAGCAGATGTCGGCCCTGGCGATGGCGATCCTGCTCAACGGCATGACGCCGCGGGAGATCGCCCGCTGGACGGCCGCGATGATCGCCTCCGGCGAGCGGCTGGACCTGTCCAAGGTCGGCCGCCCCACCGTCGACAAGCACTCCACGGGCGGCGTCGGCGACAAGATCACGCTGCCGCTGACGCCCCTGGTGGCCGCCTGCGGTGCCGCGGTGCCGCAGCTGTCCGGCCGCGGGCTGGGCCACACCGGCGGCACGCTGGACAAGCTGGAGGCCGTCCGCGGCTTCGGCACGAAGCTGTCCAACGAGGAGTTCACCGAGCAGCTGCGCACCGTCGGCGCCGCCATCTGCGCGGCCGGCGAGGGCCTGGCCCCCGCCGACCGCAAGCTCTACGCCTTGCGCGACGTCACCGGCACGGTCGAGGCGATCCCGCTCATCGCCAGCTCGATCATGAGCAAGAAGATCGCCGAGGGCACCTCCGCGCTCGTGCTCGACGTCAAGTTCGGCTCCGGCGCCTTCATGCGCGAGGTCGCCGACGCCCGCGAGCTGGCCCGCACCATGGTCGAGCTGGGCAAGGCGCACGGCGTGACCACGGTCGCCCTGCTCACCGACATGGAGATCCCGCTCGGCCGGGCCGTCGGGCACTCGATCGAGGTCGAGGAGTCCCTGGAGGTGCTCGCCGGCGGCGGCCCGCAGGACATCGTCGCGCTGACCCTGGCCCTGGCCCGGGAGATGCTCGACGCCGTCGGCCTGGGCGACAACGACCCCCAGGACGCGATCGCCTCCGGCCGGGCCATGGACTCCTGGCGGGCGCTCGTGCGGGCCCAGGGCGGCGACCCGGACGCGCCGCTGCCGGTGGCCAACGAGGTCGAGACCATCACCGCCGCCACCGACGGCTTCGTGGCCACCATGGACGCCTATGCCGTCGGGGTGGCCGCCTGGCGCCTCGGCGCGGGCCGCGCCCGCAAGGAGGACCCGGTCAGCGCCTCGGCCGGCATCATGCTGCACCGCAAGCCGGGCGAGGCGGTCAAGGCCGGCGACGTGCTCATGGAGCTGCGGGCCGAGGACGCGGCGAAGCTGCCGGCCGCGCTCGAGGTGGCCCGCGGTGCCGTGACCGTCGCCGGGACGCCACCGGCCAAGCGGCCCCTGATCCTCGATCGGATCTCCTGATGTACGGATACCGCTGAGGGCCGGTTATTGTGCGCGGGTGAGCGTCACGGCGCCGAATCCGCAGCGCGTGCGGGAGGCGAGCCTCGAGGAGCTGCACCGCCTGCGGCTGCCCATGCCCCCGCCCGACTTCCCGCTGGTCTGGGAGCCGGGCGACCAGGTCGAGCTGCGCCCCGGCGGTGAGATCGAGGCGCGGGCCGCCTGCCTCAACGTGGTGCTGGCCCGCGCGATGGGCATGCCGCCGGAGCTGGGCGTGCAGTGGCTGGCCGAGGCCCGGCTGGTCGATCGCCTGACCGCGCCGGAGTGGCAGTTCGTGGCCGACGGGGCCGGCGACGAGCACTCCTTCGCGCTGCACGTGGAAGCCCTGTTCGCGCTGGCGTGGCTGCTCGGCATCGCCTTGGACCTCGACCCGCTGCTGCGCTGCGCGGCCGAGGCCCTGCTGGAGCGGCTGCCCAACCTGGCGCAGGGGGAGAGCTTCGACGCCTGGCGCAGCCGCACGCTGGCCGCTCCCCAGTCGGCGGTCGCGGCGGCGCAGCAGCTGGACCTGTACTACTGCCTGGACTGGTCGATTCAGGAGGCGGAGCGCAGCCGGCTGCCGCTGCCGGGGCAGGCGGACTCCAACTCGGTCGGCCAGCGGCGGTGGGCCCTGGAGTGGGCGGTCATCTTCGCCGGGCCGTACCACGGCACCCCGCCCGGCTGGGAACATGTCGACCTGTCGACCTGACGGGCTTTTCCGGCAAGTCGGGCACTCTGCGCCGCGACTTGTCGGATTTATGACCCGCCAGGGCGTATAGCCGGCATGCCGGTTTCTCGCGGATTCAGCGCGGCCGCCAGGTCGTCAGGTCGACGTCCAGCGTCGCGGAGATCGGCTCGGCCATCGCGTCCAGGCGGGCGGCGATGGCCGCCCGGTCGGTGTGCCACGCGCTCGGGCCCATGCCGACCAGGGCGAGCGCGTCCGCGCGGGACAGCGTCAGCGGCGACCGCACGCGCTGCTCGTCAGCCTGGGCGAACCACGGGTCGAGGCTCTTGCGCAGCCGCTCCCGCTTGTCCGGGTCGACGCGGATGAGCCCGAGGGCGTCGACCAGCTCCGCGAGGTGACCCTCGGCCGGGGTGGCCACGATCAGGACGCCGTCCGGGCGCAGGACCCGGGCGAACTCCGCACCCGCCCGGGGCGCGAACACGTCCAGGATCGCCGCGGCGGCGCCGTCGGCGACGGGCAGGCCCTGCCAGATGTCGGCCCGGACCGCCCCGATCCGCTCGTGCGCCCGGGCCGCGCGGCGCAGGGCCGCCTTCGAGGTGTCGACCGCGATCCCGACGCTGCCGCCGGGCTCGATGAACCGGGACAGATAGTGCGCCGTGCCCGCGCCGACCTCCACCACCGGGCCCGGGGCGGCCGGCAGGGCGGCGATCGCCGCCGACAGGGGCGCGAAGTGCCCGGCGGCGAGCAGCGCCTCCCGGGCGGCCACCATCTCCGGGGTGTCGCCCGTGTGGGCCGGGCGGCCGGCGGTGAGGTCGACGTACCCCTGGCGCGCGATATCGAACGAGTGCCCTTGCGCGCACCGCAGCGCCCGTTCGGCGGACGAAAGCGACCCGTGGCAGACCGGACAGCGCAGATGTGTGATGACGTCGGGGTGCACAGCACTAGTGTCGGTGCATGAGTGCACCGAGCTATGACGAGATCCGTCGAGCGCCCAAGGTCCTGCTCCACGATCACCTGGACGGGGGGCTTCGGCCCGCGACCATTCTCGACCTTGCCGCCGGCATCGGCCACGAGCTGCCGGCCGCCACGCCCGCGGGGCTGGGGGAGTGGTTCGTGGCCGCCGCCGACTCGGGTTCCCTGGAGCGGTACCTCACCACCTTCGCCCACACCGTGGCCGTCATGCAGACGGCGGACGCGCTGCACCGGGTCGCCCGGGAGTGCGCGCTCGACCTGGCGGCGGACGGTGTGGTGTACGCCGAGGTCCGCTTCGCCCCCGAGCAGCACCTGGAGCGCGGGCTGGAGCTGCCCCAGGTGGTGGAGGCGGTGCTGGACGGCTTCCGGGTCGGGTCGGCCGAGGCCGCCGCGCAGGGGCACCAGATCCGGGTCGGCACGCTGCTCACCGCGATGCGCCACGCGGCCCGCTCGATGGAGATCGCGGAGCTCTCGATCCGCTACCGTGATGCGGGCGTCGTCGGCTTCGATATCGCCGGCGCGGAGGCCGGATATCCGCCCACCCGCCATTTGGATGCCTTCGAGTACCTCAAGCGCGAGAACTCACATTTCACCATTCACGCCGGCGAGGCGTTCGGTCTGCCCTCGATCTGGCAGGCGCTGCAGTGGTGCGGCGCCGACCGGCTCGGGCACGGTGTGCGCATCGTCGACGACATCGGGCCGGACAATGTGCTCGGACGGCTCGCCGCGTATGTGCGGGACAAGCGGATACCGCTCGAGCTCTGCCCGTCCTCCAATGTCCAGACCGGCGCCGCCGCATCGATCCGGGAGCACCCGATCGGGTTGCTGCGTGACCTGCGCTTCCGGGTTACCGTCAATACCGACAACCGCCTGATGAGCGGCACCAGCATGACCCGTGAGATGGCGCTGCTCGTGGAGGCGTTCGGGTACGGCTGGGCGGAGCTGCAGTGGTTCACCGTCAACGCAATGAAGAGTTCGTTCATCCCGTTCGATGAACGGCTCGAGTTGATCAACGATGTCATCAAACCGGCCTACGCCAAGTTGTCCTGATGTCCGGATTTGTCGCCCGCGATCATCTGGGTGTATCGGGTAAATCGCCCAGCGTAGGCGGATGATCGCCCTATATCCCAGCTATTCGGACAAATCTTTCGTCCATGTACATAATGCACGTCGGCAGACCTGGGCTTTCTTCTTGGCACGGGACATGGTGGAATCTCGGAGGTCCGGCCCAGTAGGGTCGGCCGGTCGCGGGTGCCTGCTGTACCACAAGGCGCCGGTTCGGAGGGCGGTGAAGTGAGCAAACGGCCATCGACGCGGGAGCCTGCCTCCACGCGTCTGCGTTTCCCGATCGGCCGGCTCCGAGACCTGCCGATCTGGTCGAAACTCGGCCTGATCATGATCGTGCCGATCATCGCGACGATCGTGGTCGGCACGAACGGTCTCGTCGGGAACATCGGCGAGGCCAACGACGCCGACCGGGCGCGGACCCTGTCCAACCTGTCGAGCCAGGCGTCTGCGCTGGTGCACGAGTTGCAGAGCGAGCGCGCCAACGCGGCGCTGCTGCTCGGCGTGATCGGCACCCCGGCCAACGTCGAGGCCAAGACCGTCTTCGAGCGGCAGGTCCAGAAGACCGACGACGCGGCCAAGGACTACCGCCTCACCCGGTCCGGCCTGGCCGACCCGCCGGAGGACTACCGCAAGCAGCTCGCGCTGATCGACACCGAGCTCGGCGACCTGCTGGGCATGCGCAAGCAGATCAGCGACGGCGGCAAGGACATCCTGGCCAGCACCGTGGTGGCCCGCTACCGCTCGCTGATCGACGACCTGCTCGGCATCCGCGACTCCGCGGCCGGGCTGTCGAACAACCCGTCGCTGGGCGCCGACATGCGCGCCGCGGCCGCGATCTCGGAGATGAAGGAGCAGGTCTCGCTGGAGCGGGTCGTCGTGCTCCGGGTGCTCACCTCCGGGGCCTTCACGCCGCAGCTGCGCAAGGAGTTCGAGGCCGCGATCACCGGCCGCGAGCAGGCCGAGGAACAGTTCCGGGTCAACTCGCAGCCCTGGCACCGCGACCTGTACGACAAGAAGATCTCCGGCTCCGACCTGCGCGAGGCGCAGAAGTTCGAGGGCCAGCTGACCCCGCTGACCACCGAGGATCTCCCGACCGACATCTTCAAGGCGTCGGAGTGGGACAACGCCATGGTCAACCGGGCGAACCTGCTGCGCGGCATCGAGATCGAGTTCGACGAGCACAACATCGAGGCCGCCACCGCGCACCGCAACGACCTGCAGCGCCAGGTGCTCGTCACCGCCGGCGCCCTGCTCGGCATGCTGCTGCTGGCCATCCTCTTCGCCTGGATCGTGGCCCGGTCGATGGCCCGCTCGCTGCGCGAGCTGCGCCACGGCGCGCTCACGGTCGCGCAGTTCGGCCTGCCCCAGGCGGTGCAGCGACTGCGTGACCCGGCGCTCGCCACCCAGATGTCGCCGCACCAGGTCGCCCTCCAGATCGCCGAGCCGCTGCCCATCCGCAGCCGCGACGAGTTCGGGCAGGTGGCCGAGGCATTCAACGCGGTTCACCTGGAGGCCGTGCGCACCGCGGCCGAGCAGGCCGCCCTCCGGGCCAGCGTCGCGACGATGTTCGTCAACCTCGCCCGCCGCTCCCAGATCCTGGTCGACCGGCTCATCGGTCACCTGGACCGGCTGGAGCGCGGCGAGGAGGACCCGGACCGGCTGGCCGAGCTGTTCCAGCTCGACCACCTGGCCACCCGGATGCGCCGTAACGACGAGAACCTCCTGGTCCTCGCGGGCGCCGACTCCACGCGCATCCAGCGCGAGCCGGCCCCGCTCATGGACGTGCTGCGCGCCGCGCAGTCCGAGGTCGAGCACTACACGCGCATCGAGTTCGGCATGATCGACCGGGACATCGAGATCGCGGCGCACGCGGTCAACGACATGGTCCACCTGGTCGCCGAGCTGCTGGACAACGCGACGGCGTTCTCGCCGCCGGACTCGGCCGTCATCGTGGAGGCCCGCCGCGTCGGCGACCGCTCGGTGCTGCTGGTCGAGGACCACGGCATCGGCGTCTCGCCCGAGCAGCTGGCCGAGCTCAACGACCGGCTCGCCAACCCGCCGATGGTCGACGTGGCCGTCTCCCGGATGATGGGCCTGGTCGTGGTCGCCCGGCTGGCGGCCCGGCACGGCGTCAAGGTCGAGCTGCGGGCGGCGCGCGAGCGCGGCACCGTCGCCGACGTGACGCTCCCGGCCGGGGTGCTGGTCCCGCGGGCGCTGTCCGGGCGGGCGAACGCCGGCATGCCGAGCGCCGGCATGCCCGCCGTCGGCCCCAACGACGTGGTGCAGGCCCGGCCGATCCCGTCGGCCCCCGCGCCGCGCTCCCCGCTCGCCTCGCCGCTGGCGCTGGAGAGCGGCCCGACCGGCCTCGGTGGCGGTCTCGGCGGTGGCCTTGGCGGCGGCGCCGGCCAGGGCCCGGGCGCCGGCCCGCGCTTCGGCACCCTCACCAGCAGCGGCCTCTTCGGCGGCGGACCGGCCAGCACCGGCGAGCGCCCGACGGTCAACGGCTTCGCCAACGGCGCCCCGCCGCGGCCGACCCCGCCCGCGCCCCCGGCCCGGCCGACGCTCCCGCCGAGCGAGGGCTTCGACCGGGGTGGCCAGGACCGTGGTGGCTTCGACCGGGACGGCTTCGATCGGGACGGCTTCGACCGAGGCGGCCCGGACCGTGGCGGCTTCGACCGAGGTGGCCTGGATCGGGGCGGCTTCGACCGCGACCCGAGCGGCGAGCGCAACGGCTTCGGCGCGGGCCGGGGACCCGAGCGCAACGGCGCCGCCGGCGGGCGCAGCCTCCCGGCGTGGTCGGACCTCACCGGGGTCGGCGACGAGCCGTTCCCGGACGAGCGCCCGGCATCGCGCGACCTCGGTCCGCTGCCCCAGCGCCGCGCCAACGAGAACTGGCCGGCCGACGACAACGTCACCGACGGCGAAGAGGCCGGCGGCTCGATCCCGCGTCAGCGCCCCGGCTTCGGCGGCGCCTTCGACGAGGCGCCCGCCGGCCCCAACGGCCTGGCCGGCGCGCCGTCGCCGACCGCCTGGCCGCCGGTCGAGCCCGAGCCGCAGCGCTCGGAGCCGAAGCCGGAGCCGTTGTACGCCCCGGAGCCCGGCTACCCGCCGGTGGACATGACGGCGGAGATCCCGCGGGTCCGGCTCGACTGGGACCCGGCGCCGAACGAGAGTGATTCTCACGACCCTCGCCAGCGGTTCGTGGACGAGACCATGGAGCTTCCGATCTTCCGGGAGCTCGAGTCGGCCTGGTTCACGACCAAGCGGACGCCGCCCCTGGACGAATCGGCGCCGGCGGCGCCCGCTCCTGTTCAGCCCGCCCCGAGCCCCTCGCCGAGCGTGCGCCCGGTCGAGGTGACATACAGCGAAGCGCCGTCCCCATACGTGCCCCCGCAGCGATTTGAAACCCGTAGTCCGGGTGAAGCTTCGCGAGGATCGGCCGACCGGGCGTCGAGCGGTTCGCCAGTAAACTGGCACACTGCGGCAGACGAAGGATGGCAAGCGGCAGCGGCGATCGCCGAGGCGCAGGAATTCACGACTACCGACATTGGTTTGCCCAAGCGGGTCCCGATGTCGCAGCTGGTTCCGGGCGGGGTTGAGAAGAACCCCGCCGCAGCGCACAAGCGGACGCCGGAGTCCGTGCGCGGTCTGTTGTCGGCGTATCACCGAGGCGTTCAGCGCGGCCGCACGCGGTCCGACGACTCGAAAACCCCGGAGCCGACTTCGGCCGGGCCTCAAAACTCGCAGGTTGGCAAGGAGCAAGAGGCATGACATCTACGCAGGATCTCGGTTGGCTGCTCGCCAACTTCGCGGACCGAGTGCCGGGGGTCGCCCACGCGGTCGCCGTCTCGGCGGACGGTCTGCTGCTGGCTGCTTCTCGCGACCTGCCCCGCGACCGCGGTGACCAGCTGGCCGCGATCGCCTCGGGCCTGGTGAGCCTGACCCAGGGCGCGTCCCGCTGCTTCGAGGGCGGAGCCGTGCTGCAGACTGTTGTCGAAATGGACAACGGCTTTCTGTTCCTCATGTCGATCTCCGACGGCTCGTCGTTCGCGGTCCTCGCGGCCCGCGCCTGCGACGTCGGCCAGGTCGGCTACGAAATGGCGCTGCTGGTCGACCGAGTCGGTGACGCTCTTACGCCGCCGCCGCGGCCCACCGCATCGATGCTCGGCTGAAGCTGAACTTGGTGACAGAGCAATATCCATTAGCTGTAGCAGACTCATTGGCTGCTTACGAGGCCCGACGAGTGAGGAGGTGAACGGCGACCATGGCCGAACGCGATGAGCCAACGGGCGCGTTGGTAAGGCCGTACGCCGTCACCCGAGGTCGCACCCGGCCCAAGCTGGAGATTGCGATCGAGGCGCTGGTCGAGACCACCGTGCGTGGCCGGGCGGCCAATACCCGGCCGGGCGGTGCTCACGGCCAGGAGCAGCAATACATTTCCACGCTTTGCGACGGGCGTCTGCAGTCCCTCGCCGAGATCGCGGCGCGCATGCAGCTCCCGCTGGGTGTCACCCGCGTCATCGTGGCGGACATGGCTGCCGACGGACTGGTCGCGGTGTACGAGCCGACCTCGCTCGACGAAAACGAGTCGGTGGGCACAGAACTGCTTGAGAGGGTGCTGAGTGGACTTCGGAGGCTCTGACGTGGCGCACCGCCCAGGGCGGGTCACGTCAGCGAAGATCGTCATCGCCGGAGGTTTCGGCGTGGGCAAGACCACACTGGTCGGCTCGGTCTCGGAGATCACGCCGCTGACCACCGAGGCCATCATGACCTCCGCCGGTGTCGGTGTGGATGACACCCGCAATGTGCCCGGCAAGACCACGACCACGGTCGCGATGGACTTCGGTCGCATCTCGATCGACCGTGACCTGATCCTGTACCTGTTCGGTACCCCGGGCCAGACGCGCTTCTGGTTCATGTGGGACGAGCTCGTGCGGGGCGCCATCGGGGCGGTCGTCATGGTCGACACGCGCCGGCTCGCGGACTGTTTCGCCGCCATCGACTTCTTCGAGCACCGGCGGCTGCCGTACCTGGTGGCCATCAACTGCTTCGACGGCGTGCAGTACCACAACGCCGACGACGTGCGCGAGGCGCTCGCCGTCTCCAGCGACGTGCCCGTCGTGTCGTGCGACGCGCGCTCCCGGGAGTCGACCAAGAACGTGCTGATCTCGCTGGTCGAGTACGTTCTGTCGATGCGCCGGACGCGCGCCACCGCGCCCGCGTAAGACCCGAGCACGGCCGCAACACCCACTCAGCCGCTCACGCGCACCGGGAAGCCCGCCAGGGCACGCCCGGTGCGCGTTTGCGTTGCGCATGATCACAGAGCGTGGCGATCCGACCGCGGCTCGCGAAAAGGCGAAGGGCCGCCCTCCCGTGCGGGAGAGCGGCCCTCGAGCCGTTCAGGAGGAGCTAGCGGCGGGCGGAGCGGTACTCGTACTCGCGCTCCTGGTACTCCCGGCTCGCCGCGTCCCGGCTGAAGTCCCAGCCACCGGCCGACTCGCGACCCGGGCGGCCGCCGACCGAGAAGCCGCCGACCTCCTGGCCGCGGCGCCAGCCGCGGAAGTAGCCGGTCGTGTGCGCGGCGATCTGGGCGGCGTCGCGGACGATCCGCAGCGGCCGCTCCGGGTTGTTGACCGGGGCGCCGGGCACCAGGTTCTGCTGCGGCACGCGCTTCGGCAGGCCGGACCGGGTCTCGTCGCCGGTCTCCGGCGCGGCGGCGCGCTGGGCCGCCTGCCAGGCCGAGTCGTTGAGGTTGTCCCAGCTGACCTCGGGCTTCGGGGCGACAGCCTCGCTGGCCGAGTCGCCGGTCGAATCGGCGTCCCAGTCGGTGAACCACGCGGACCGGGCGGCCGCGAAGATCAGCAGGTCGCCGTCGCCCTCGTCGGCCGGCTTGGCCGTCGCGGCGGCCTCGCGCTCGGCGGCGGTGCGCAGGTTGCCGGCCTCGCGCTCCGCGGTCGCCTTCATGGCCGCGGACTCGGCCCGCGCCTTGTCGG
>NZ_BAAARV010000119.1:0-1579 GCF_039532525.1 Dactylosporangium salmoneum | reverse complement strand
CGCGCTCGGCCGGGCGGTCGGAGTCGACCAGGCGCAGGGCCGGGGGCTCGAAGGGGAACTCGCCGCTGTACTCCCCGCTGAACTCGTCGCCGTAGCCCTTCAGCGCCGGGTCCGGCACCGGGGCCGGCTCGACCAGGCGCAGGCCCGCGGGCTCGATCGGCAGCTCGCCGGTCTGCCACGGCGGGGGCACCCGGCCCTCGCGCTGGCGGGGCAGCTCGACGTGGCGCTCGGCCGAGGCCGAGCGGGCGCGCTCGCTGCGGGGGATCTCGGTCCGGGGCCGCTCGGAGCGGGGAATCTCCGTCCGGGTGCGCTCGGAGCGCGGGATCTCGGTGCGGGCCCGCTCGCTGCGCGCCGGCTCGAGCCGCTCGTCGGCCTCGGGCCGGCCGCGCTCGGCCCGCCGCGGCTCCGACCGGCTCGGCTGCTCGGTCCGCTCCGCGCGCTCGGCCCGCTCCCGCTCGGCGCGGTTGCGCTCGGACCGGGACATGCCGGAGGACGCGGTGGTCTCCCCGCGCGCGCCGAGCCCGGCGAACTCGCCCGAGCCCGAGGTCGAGCCCGGCGTGGAGCCGAGCCCGGCGAACTCGCCGGAGTGGGAGCCGGTGGTCTCCAGCGCCGAGAAGTCCGGCGGCTGCGGGATGTCGCTGAGCCTGGGCAGGCTGCTGAGCTCCGACGCCGAGGCGAGCGGGTCGGCGCCGAAGGCATAGCCCGCCGTCTCCGTGGCCGGCGTGTCCGACCCGCTCAGCGGCCAGCTGGAGCGCGAACTCGTCTCGACGGTGGGTGGGTTCAGGGTCGGGGGCTCGCCGAGCGCGCTGAGGTCGCTGAGCCGCATCGCGCTGCTGTCGTGCGCGCCGCCGCCGGAGGTCGGGGTGACCGAGGCGGGCGGGGCCGAGGACGGGCCGGCGAAGGGGTCGTAGCCGAAGGAGTCGTACCGCTTGGGCTCCGCCGGCTCCGAGCCGCCCACGAACGGGGCGATGCCTGGCGGCGGCGGGGGCATCAGCGAGGTGAAGTGCGGCTCGCTCGCCGTCGGCTGCGGCGGGATGACCGGCTGCGGTGCCACCGGCGGCGGCGCGACCGGGGCCGGCGCGACGGGCAGCGGCGCCACGGGCACGGGCTGCGGGGGCGCCGCCTGCAGCGGCACCGGGATCGACTGCATCGACGCGGGCGTCGGCGGCTGGTACGTCGGCGGGACCGGCGGCGCGGGCGCGTACATCGGCGTGCGCGGCTGGTAGGCGGCCGGCTGGACGGGTTCGTTGACGCCGGAGCCGTAGTGCGTCGGCGGTGTGTACCCGGGCGGGGTCGAGGTCACCGGCGGGGCCGAGGTGACGCCGTAGGCCGGCGGTGCCGAGGAGACCTGGCCGTAGCTCGGCGGCGTGTACCCGGGCGGCGTGGAGACCACCGGCGGCGCCGACGTCACGGACGGCGGGCCGGAGACGACCGCCGGGGCGGAGCCGAGCACCGAGGGCATCGCGCTCGGGGCCGGCGGCGCGGAGACGACCGGCGGCTGGGCCTGCGCCGGAACGGACGGCAGCTGAGCCGCCGGGGCGTTCTGGGCGCGGCGGCGGCCGCCGGCGGCGCGGTGGGC
>NZ_BAAARV010000118.1:0-13518 GCF_039532525.1 Dactylosporangium salmoneum | reverse complement strand
CACCGCCGACACGGCGTCAACGTACAAGTCGTCGCGGACGCCGCCGGGCGTCTCGTGTGGGCGTCACCAGCACTGCCCGGCGCGGTCCACGACCTGACCGCCGCCCGCACCCACGGCGTCATCGACGCAATAACACACGCCAGCGTGACGGCCTTCGCGGACAAGACATCCGATGGGAGCAGCTGTCAAGCAGCGGTGGCGGCGGTTTTGGTTGGCGAAGGGAATGCCGTTGTTTCTCGATAGTGGACCCGCTTGCGCAGGCAGTGGTAGAGGCAGCCGAGGAAGCGGTTGAACAGGTGGCGGAAGGCGGCGGCGTGGCCGTCGCCGGCGGTTCGCCGCCGGTCGTAGTGGGCTCGTGCGCCGGGCGACAGGTTGAGCGCTGACAGCCCCCAGGTGAAACCGACCGCGGCGAGTCGATCATTCTTGATTCTGCGTTGCGAGACGACCAGGCTGCGGCCGGAAGCCCGCGTCACGGGGGCCGCCCCGGCGAAGGCCTTTAACGATCGCGCATCGGCGAAGCGGGAGCGGTCGTCGCCGATCTCGGCCAGCAGCCGGGCGCCAGCTTGGGCTGCTATGCCTGGGAAGCTGGTGATGATCTCGTAATCCGGATGCTGTAGGAACGTTGCTTCGACAGCTGCTGACAAGTGGTCGATGCTCGCGCACTCCGTGGCGAGCGTGGCGAGCAGCCGCAAGGCCTGGACGCCCATCGAGTGCTCGACGAGGGGATCCTGACGCAGTTGGGGCCGGCGCAGGATCGCATAGAGCTCGTCGGCGACCCGCTCGATGTTGCGAGAGCGGCCTGCCCGGCGTAGCACGGACGCGATGCAGGCTTTCGATATGGTAAGCGCCGCGGCGGGAGTCGGGGCGAGCTCGAGCAATGCTCGGGTCAGTGGGGTGGCCAGGTTGCCGCTGCGATTGGCGGCCGCTTCAAGCATCGCGGGGTAGTACTCGCGCAGCAGCGACCGCAGCTCGTTGCCGGCTCGGGTGCGCCGCCACGTGGCGTCCTGACAGGCACGGGCGAGGACCGCGATCGAGCGGGCGAGTTCGGTGTCGGCTGGCAGCGGTCGGTGCACGTGCAGGTCGGTGCGCAGGATATTCGCCAGCACGACCGCGTCAGCGTGGTCGGACTTCTTGCCTGACGCCGAGTAGCGTTCCCGGTAGCGGGCGACGGCCATCGGGTTGATCGGGTAGATCGGGTAGATCGGGTAGATCGGTGGCGCGCAGCGCCACGACCAGCAAGCCGCGCGGGGTCTCGATCGCCACTGGGATCAGGCAGTCGCTGTTATCGCCCGCTTCGGCCAGCATCGCCAGGAGCGTCTGGAAGCCCTCGACGGACTCGGTGATACGGGCCTTCGCTACCAGAGTGCCGCTGTCGTCGACGAGCGCGATGTCGTGGTGCTTCTCGGCCCAGTCGATGCCGCACGTGAACTTCAATCTGTCCTCCCACAGCCGGGTTCGGGCTGGTCTTTGCCCAGATCGGGATCATGCGACGCCCTAATGGAAAGGCTCGATGGCCTGACATCCGATGAGCCGTCCCTGATCCCAGCGACCGGCACGGCTCCCCGTCTTACGTCGAGGGCTCCTGGCCCCGGACAACCGAGGGATGTTCCGTGCTGGCGGGCTCGAACCACGGACCGATCCAAGCGGACCCGATCTTGCGAAGCCGGCCGGGCCCCTGCCGCAGTTCCCGCCTTGTCATGAGGCATCGAGTGCCGGGGATACCAAAGGAGTCCGCTACAAGAACCCGACCCGCTCTGAACCCATTAGGGCTACCAAGGCGCCGGCGGAACAGTGCGAACCCCGTTCAAACGCCACCGACACCGGCCGAGGCTGTCACGCCGGCAGAAGGCCGTGAACAAGGCAGACGCGAAGATCCGGGCCTGCGGCGAACGCGCGATCGCCACCCTCAAGACCTGGAAGCTCCTGGCCAAGCTCCACTGCTGCCCACGCCAAGCCACCGCGATCGTGCAGGCGATCCTCGTCCTGCACCGAGTCGAGACCAGTCGCTACGCAAGATGAAGATGGCTCAGCGTGGCCAGTGCCTGACGCACCCCCGGCTGCATGCACTACCCCGTCCCGCAACACAGTTGACGCAGACCGGTCAACGATCTTTTCGCCCGTCATGTTCCAACGGCGGCACGGGCCTTGTCCAGCGTGATGGGATTGCCCACGAGGTGGCGATTCATCGGATACCCGCTGGGCCAGGAAGGTGCCAATCGGCCAGTTCGGCGCCCGCATCGCGGCTATCCGGGCGCCGCGGAGTGGCCAACTATCACTCTGTGTAGCCAAGGGCTCTGGCGGCGCCTCGGCAGCCAGCTCGCCGCTCGTCCTCACCGATCACGCCGCTGCGTGCTGACCTCATCGACGGCGTCACGGAGCTGATGCGGCGTGGCGTGCCCTACGTCGCGGTCCGCGGCGCCTCCGACTACTGGCTCTACGTCTACGCCTTCGCCTCGACCTGCCCCGTCGCCGTCAACGAGGATGGGACGGGCTGCCGCCGAAGTCGGCGTTGGCCGGGTTCCGTTCCCGCCCGAGGTGATCGTGGTCGCGGTCCGCTGGTATCTGCGCTTCAACCTGTCGTATCGGGACGTCGAAGAGTTGCCGGTCGAGCGTGACATTGAGGTCGATCACGTCACGGTCAACGCAACTGTGCCCGCTCAAGAGCTCGTCGGGTCCGGATCCCGGTACTGGGGGTGCAGCCGCACCACCCATACCCCCCAGCACAGCAACGGCGTTGAGTCACTGTAGTCGTTGCCGTCGAGCTGATGCAGTTCGGCAATCGCGCGGGAATTGTCGTCGTCCCAGTACACACGGCACTGTTGCTGCTCCTTGTCGATCCACGTCAAGGCCTGTCCGGAGCGGGGGTGCGCGGCGGTGTACGTCACCGCCTTGAACTGTGTCTTGCCAAAGTCCTGATGTGCCGCGGTGCGGCTGTCGGCGTGGGCGCCGTCGCTCTGCCGCATCTCGAACAGGGCCACCCAGCAGCACGTGTCCGCCTTGCATTCGACGGTCTCGGTGTCCCCGGCAAACGCCGGCTTCTTGGCGCAGGTCGCGTCGTTGAGCCAGGGCGCGGCCAGATCGAGCAGGTCGGTCGAGGCGAACAGCTTCGCGTTCCGCTGGCCCGCGGCGCCGAAGCTGACACCGGCGGCACTGGACGGGCCGGAGCCCGGCAGGAGGTCGGCGTTCCACGCCAGCAGTCCGGCGAGCACCACGATGAGGGCCACAGCCGCCGCGACCATACGCACCGAGGTACGCCGCCACAACGCAACGGCGCCATCGGCAGCGTCGCTGCCACGCCGTACGCCGACGGGCCTCGACGGCCGCGGCGGGGTCACGGCGGGAATTTCCGACGGCACCGTCCCAGCGGGCGGGGTGAGCGGCGGTGCTTGCGCAGCCGTCGTGGCCGGTGCCCCCGGACCGACGGCGCAAAGGCTGCCCTGCGCCACGACAAGCTCGGGCTGCTCGATGACCGTCGGCGCGATGCCCAGGCGCTGGTGCAGCAGCGTCGCCGCGAGCGGAGTGCGGCTCGCCCCACCGACGAGGAACAGCCCCTCGATGTGCTCCGGCGGAATGCCGGAGGCGCGCAGAGCGGACACCGTCGTTGCCACAGTGTGCTCCAGATGGGGTCGCGCGATCTGTTCGAACTCCTCCCGGGTCAGGGTCAATTCCTGCTCGACCAGCGGCAGGTGCAGCGTGGCGGTGGCGTGTCTGGTCAGCTGCTCCTTGGCGGACCGGGCGTTGTGCCACAGGACCCGGCGGGCCCGTTGGTCGGCGGCGGACTGCGGCCAGTCCAGCCGCTGCCAGGCCGTGGCGGCGCCGCGGGTCACCGACCTGGCGTGGTCCACCACCGCGGCGTCGAGGTCCAGCCCGCCGACGTCGGGCAGTCCGTCGGTGGCCACCACCTCGAACCCGTCTGCGCTACGGCGCACCAGGCTGACGTCGAACGTGCCGGCGCCCAGATCGTAGACGAGCACGCACCGCCCTGCCGACAGCTTCTGACCCAGCATCGCGGTGAAGTAGGCAGCGGCAGCAACCGGTTCGGTCACCAGACTCGCCGCGCCCAGGCCGGCGCGGCGCGCGGCCTCGGCCAGCACCTGCACCCGGGTCTGGCTCCAGGTGGCCGGGTAGGTGAGCACCACGCGACCCGGCGGACCGCCGAGCACCCGGTGCGCCTCGCCGGCGCCGCGAGCCAGCACGGCAGCGACGAGGTCGACCACGTCGACCTCCCGCTCGCCCAGCCACACGGTGCCGTCACCGATCCGGCGCTTCGGGTTCGGCTCGTACCCCGCCGGTTCGCCGGCGGCCGCCCGATCCGCGTCCGCTCCGGTCAGCAACGCACCGTCCGGGCCGGCGAACACCGCAGAGCCCAACAGCGGGGACGCGTCGAACAGCAGCGGCACCATCCCGGCGGCATCGCGTGCCAGCACCGCGACCGTACTGGACGTTCCGAAGTCGATAGCCAGAACTGAAGTCGGCACGATCATCCCCGATACTGTCGTCTGCCACTTCGCGGCCTAACGTGGAGCCAGCCGCTGATCCTACATAGTCCAAGGTTGATGCCGACGTTCGTCCTCCATCGGCGCGTCAGTGCAGGCGGACGACCGCGACGCCCCGGGCGAGGGCTGCGCGGAGGTCGTCGGGGTTCGGTGCGCCGCCCGGCGTGCGGCGGATCCGCGCGTAGCGGCCGTGGACCGGGTTGTGGGCCAGGATCGCGCGGTACAGGACGGTGCACGATTCCTCGTCGGTGACCACTTCCGCCAGCATGTCGCGGCGCCGGCGGCCGATCGTGACCCGCACCGGCAAGTCTGGGCGCAGGTTGCGCCGCCAGCGGCCGGCGGTGCCGATGAGCAGGCCGTCCGCGGTCGCGACGTAGCCGACCGGGATCCGGTACCGGCGCTGCGACTTGAGCCCGACGACGTCGAGCAGCAGCACGCGGTTGCTGACGGTGCGGTGCAGTACCGGGGTGGCGAGGATTGCCCGCATGACCAGGTTCAATGCCGTTTGCATGCCAGGGATCCAATCAACTGATTGATTGGATCGTAGCGCTGGCCGGCGGTACCGTCACGGGGTGGGGACATCACAGCGGGAGCCCGGGCGCCGCGACGCGATCGTCGAGGCGGCCTACCAGTGCGTGGCCGACAAAGGGTTGTACGGGCTACGGATGCGCGACGTCGGCGCCGCGGCCGGGGTGAACATCGCCACCGTGCACTACCACCTCACGAGCAAGAGTGACCTGATCCGGGCCGTGGTCGAGCACGGGCACGACGTGTTCCTCCGGCACGCCGCACCGCCGGAGCATCCCGACCCGGCCCGGCGGGTGGTGACGCACCTGGACCGCGTCTTCGCGCTGCTGGAGGACGATCCGCGGCTGGCGCACGTGCTGGCAGAGGTCGCCCTGCACGCGCGCCGGGACCCGGTCGTCGCGCAGACCGTGATACAGGCCGAGGAGCGCTGGCGGCTGGCGCTGGAGCGCATGATGGCACCGCTCCCCCGCCGGCAGAGCGGGCCCATCGCACGACTCGTGATCCTGGCGGTCAAAGGTGCTTGCCTGCCTCCGGCCGACCCGGCCGGTCTGCGCGCCGCCCGCCGCGAGCTGACCCGGCTCGTCGAGCTGCGCCTGGACACACGCTCAGCAACCCCGGCCCCCGAGACGCCTGCGCCACCGCAGCGCACGCCGGCACCGTGACCGATCGTCAGCACCGTCGGCCACGCGGAACGCGGCCGCCGGCGCATCCCGCCGGCCCCACCTCGGATTGAGCAGCGTAAGCAGCGGCTCGACACCGCCTTTGAGTAACTGCCGTACCCGAATCACCGGCTCCGACAGCCGCGGATCATCCTGACCCGCCTGGTCGGCCCCCTCCTGGACGTCGACTACACCAGCCCGCGGTGTGACCGCTGATTTTCTCGTCGTGGCGTCGTCTCAACGGTGACCATCGCTTCAGCGGTGGCCCTTGCGACGACAGGAGCACACATGACGATCAGCACACGACCGAGGGCCGGCTGGAGGGCATGGACCGGGCTAGCGGTGCTGGCACTGCCCACCCTGGTGGCGGCGATGGACATCAGTGTGCTGTTTCTTGCGCTGCCGCAACTGAGCGAGTCCCTGAAAGCCAGCGGCATCCAGCAGCTGTGGATCATGGACATCTACGGGTTCGTCCTCTCCGGCTTCCTTGTCACGATGGGCACGTTGGGAGACCGCATCGGAAGCCGCAAACTGCTGCTGATGGGCGGGGGCGCGTTCGGCGTGTTCTCGGGGGTCGCAGCCTTCTCCACCAGCCCGGAGATGCTCATCACCAGCCGCGCATTGCTGGGCGTGGCGGGCGCCACGTTGATGCCCTCCGGCTTCGCGCTGATCCGCAACATGTTCCTAGATGACAAGCAGCGCTCCGTGGCCTTCGCGGTCTTCATCACCTGCGTCATGGGCGGCGGGACCGCCGGCCTGGTCATCGGAGGGACACTACTGGAGTACTTCTGGTGGGGCTCCTGCTTCCTCGTCGGCCTGCCGGTCATGGCACTGCTGCTGCTCGCCGGGCCGTTCTTGTTGCCCGAGAGGCACAATCCAGACGCCGGCCGGCTCGACCTGATCAGCGTGGGGCTTTCCTTGATGGCCGTCTTGCCGATCGTCTATGGGTTCAAGGAGATATCCCGGAACGGCCTGCACCGGGGGCCTGTTCTGGTCGGGCTCGCTGGCGTGGTCTTCGCTGTACTGTTCGCGCGTAGGCAGCTTCGGCTCAACGATCCGCTCCTGGACCTGCGGCTGTTTCGCAACCGCATCTTCAGCAGCTCCCTGGTGATCATGCTGGTCGGCTCGTTCCTGATGGCCGGGATCATGCTGCTGTTCGTCCAGTACCTGCAATTGGTGAAGGGTCTGTCGCCGCTGCATGCAGGGCTGTGCATGATCGCTACGAGCGTCGCATTGGTGGTCGGCGTCATGCTGGCGCCGTTCATCGCACGGCGCGTGCGCCCGGGGTATGTGATCGCCATCGGTCTGGCGGTCGCGGTCATTGGGCTCGCGATACTCATTCAGGTCAGGACCACTACCGCGCTGGTGGTGGCGTTGACCGGCGCCGCCTTCACCAACTTGGGCGTCGGCCCGTTCGTGACGCTTGCCACCGAGTTGGTCCAGGGAGCCGTACCGCCACAGAAGGCGGGCTCCGCCGCCGCGGTGTCGCAGACCAGCGGCGAGGGCGGCGTTGCGTTCGGCCTGGCCACGCTCGGCGGAATCGGTGTCGCGGTATACAGCAACCAGATCACTATTCCCGCCGGTCTTCCAGCCGGGACGGCGGATGCTGCCAGAGAGAGTATCGCCGGTGCGGCGGCGGCCGCCGCACCGCTGCCAACCACCCAGGGTGCCGAGCTGTTCACAAATGCGCAGCACGCCTTCACCACGGGGATGAACTACGTCGCAGTCATCGTCTCCATCATGGCGGCGGCGCTCGCCGTCGTCGCGACCACAATGTTGCGGGACGCGAAACGACCGGGCGAGGCCGCAGGTGAGGCTGACACGGACCATGGCGCCCAGAAGGTACCGTGTCGGGCCCGTAAAGTCGGTTCGGGGCTGTGACGTGCAGCTCTTTGTACGACGCCTGCCCCGTCGGGAGCGCTAACGATGGGGTCGTGACCGTTTCGCTGGTGTATCTGCTCCTGCGCCAGATCCTGCAGATGCTCACCCAACTGGCCCGCCACGGCGGTGCAAAAGATGTCGAACTGCTCGTATTGCGCCACCAGGTCGCGGTCCTACGGCGGCAGGTCCACCGCCCCAACCTGCAGCCCGCCGACCGTGTGGTGCTGGCCACGCTATCGCAACTGCTGCCCTGCCAAAGGTGGTCGGCGTTCTTCGTCATCCCCGCCACCCTGCTGCGTTGGCATCGACAACTGATCGCCCGACACTGGACCTATCCACACGCCCGGCCCCAGCCGGCCACCCATCAACCGGGAATTCCACGACCTGATACTGCGCCTGGCCGCGGAGAACCCGACCTGGGGCCATTGCCGGATACAAGGTGAGCCTAGTAGGGCAGCCGCACTTATCGGCGTGATTATGTTGTGGTTTGTCGGGCGAGTCGGGTGCGGTGGTGGAACCATCGTGCCCGGGCTTGGTGGCGTCGTCTCCACCAGGTCCAGTGCAGGTGGTGGGCGTCGGTGTGTGGCCGGCGGGTGATCAGGATGAACAGTCGTTTGATCTCCGCGACGGTGAACGCGATCAGGCCGGCGTCCTTGGGTGGGTTCTCGTCGGCGCTGCTGGGCAGGATCGGTGCTGGCGCACGGGTTTTCGCCTGCGCTGCGGTGACCGCGCAGACCGCGAGAGCGGCCATGCTCAGCACCAGGTGGCGTGCGAGGGCGGTGTAGAGCCGGATCTGGGAATGGTCGAGTCCGAAGTGGTCCTTGCCGAACTCGAAATCCTCTTCGACCGGCCAGCGCAGGCACGCGACCCGCACCAAGGTCATCAGCGGGACCTGCCGGCCCGGCGGGACGTGGCAGTAGTGGTAGGCGACCTCCCCGCTCTGCAGATGCTTACGCAGCAACAGGAAATGGTGCGGGCTGGCGGTGGCGACCCACGCCCAGGCGTACCGCCGGTCGCCCTTGGACCCGGGTACCGCACGGATCTGCCAACTGTCGGTGGTGGACAACACCGGTGTCCACCACCGCGTCGGCGCGCAGCCGGACACCGGCAGCCCGGGCACGCATCGCCGGCGTGTTCCGCGATCGTCCAACCGTTCTTTCGTGGCAGGTCACTGACCAGCGCGGTCACATACTTCCCCGCCTGCTCGAATGGTTCCAACCGCCGGAAATGCGGTCGTAGCCGTCGATGCAGCACGGCCAGGTTCTCCACTGCGAGGGCACCCTCTACCATGGCAGCCACAGCCGCCTCATGGTTGTCTTGCGTCACAACTTGGTCATCGTGGGGCGGCTGCCTCTATGATCATCGCCCCCCACACATGCCGGCTACCAGCCAAAATCCCTCAAGTGCGGCTGCCCTACTAGGAGCAGCTTCGCCTGAGCGAAGTATTCAATCGTGACGCCGGTGGCGAGCGCATCAGCTGACGCGGCCTCGCCGATCCGATCGTCTTCCCGCAGGGAACCGTCGACTACCGCCAGCGCGTCGAGGCACAGATGGGGCGAACAGGCCACCGACCGGTTCTGCGGTGTGTTCCTCGCCCCTGGCGTGGGCCACTGCGGCGGCGGGCACGGACCCGTCCCGACCAACCCGCTTGCCGCGCTCGTCGCCTGGGTCGAACACGGCCGCGCCCCCGATACGCTGCCCGCCGCCATGCCGAAACGGACCCTGGGGCCGCTACGCGACGTCGGCGGTCTGCAGGACGTCGGCCATCGGGTATACCTGGCTGCCGGGGTTGGGCAGGTTGACCCAGGCGACTCGCAGCACGGTGCCGCGCCAGGCCATGCCCACGATGCCCGACCTTGACGTGGACGAGAGCAGCCTGTGCGTCGTCACGCCGGTGGCCACGTTCACGACGTCGAACGCGTTCACAGGATTGGCGGCGGTACCCCTGAGCGCGATGGCGAGCAGCCGGCCGTCGGCCGATACCCGGACCCGGTCCGCTGTAGGGCAGCGCCATTGGCTCACGTCGAAGTGCACGGTGCGGATCGGCTTGCCGGTGTCGGCCGAGGAGATCCGCAGGTCGCAGGCGGTCTGTGAAGTGGTGAGCAGCAGTCCGCTCTGGATCGAGAGGTTGTTCACGTCCCAGCCGGGGAGGGGGTCGAGCGCGGTGAGCCGTTCCTCTTTGCCGCTGGCCAGGTCGTGCCGCACGATCTGACCCGGTGTGCGGTAGAGATAGGCAGCGGTGGCGGTCGCGCCGACGAGCTCGACATCCTGGCCCTGCACGCGCACCTCGCGGGTGAGCGCCACGGCGCCGCCGGGCGCGAGCACGACGAGGCGGATCGCCAGGCCGGTGACATTGACGCCGTCCTGGCGCTGCACGCCGGGCTGGAGGTCCTTGCTGCCCAGCAGGACAGTGCGGCCGTCGTCGAGCGCCACGCGCTGCCGTGGCCCGTCGATGAGGTCGGGCAGGGCAACAGCGACGATCTTGCGGTCCGGTGAGAACTCGAGCAGCCCCCGGGGCGGCTGATAGCCCAGTGGGTTCTGGTTGCTGCCGGCGTCGAGCATCGCCCAGCCGGGCTCCAGGGGGAGTCGTTGGCCTGACGCCGCCGCTGTCTCGGTTGCGGCCGGTGTGGGCGGGGCGGCCGTCGTGGCTGGCGGGGTCGCCGGTGGGGCCGGGTGCGAGGAAAGCGCACGCTCAGCCAGTACCATTCCCGAAGCAGTGACGGCGACCGCGACGGTGGCCGCAGTGGCCACGGACCGCAACCGGCGGCGGTGGTGGCGGCGCAGGACCGCCTGCAGGTCGGGCGCGCTGGGCGGCACGGTGTCGGCGGCCCGGTGCAGCGTCCGGACCAGGTCGTCGGGCGTCATGTGTGCTCCTCACCGAGCACGCGGCGCAACTCGGCGAGGCCGCGCGCCATGCGGCTCTTGACGGTTCCCTCGGCGATGCTCAGCACCGCTGCGGTCTCCACAGTGGACAGATCCAGCAGCACGCGGCAGACGATGACGGTGCGCTGTGGCAGTGGGAGGCGGTACAGCGCGGCGAGTGCCTGCTGATGCCCGGGATCCTCGCGAGCTGGATGGAAGTCGTCGGCGGCCGGCAAGGGGCGCTCCCGGCGAACCTTGCGCCACCAGGACGTGGCCCAGTTCATCCCGACCCGGAACGCCCATCCACCCGGGCTGTCGTGGTCGCGGACCTGGCTCCAGCGCGCATAAGCACGGGCCATCGCCTCGTCGGCCGCCTCGCGCGCCAGCTGCGGATTGCCGAGGGCCACGGCGAGCGCGCGGTAGAGCCGATCGGCCTCGGAACGGTAGAACGCCTCGAAGTCGGTCGTTCGCTGACCTGTCATCAGGGATGTCCCCACAGCACGTACACGCATCGAGGCGGCCCGGCGTTCCCTCGGCGCTCAAAAACTTTCCGGGGTGTGCCGTGGGTCCGCGCACCCCGGATTGACTTGGGCAGTTGTCAGCCGGTGCGGCAGGTAGCGGTTGATCTGGCAGTATTGTTGCTGTTGAACATTGAGTTATTTCACGCAAGGTTGTGGTGACGTTCGGTAGGCTGCGGCGGCCGGTGGACGTTCCGACACGCCGAAGTCGTTGGGGTGCAACAAGAAGGCGCAGAACCTCGGTACGAAGCTGGCCCCTCCAAAGATTTCGAGTTCGGCAAGGATCATTTCGGACTCGACCACTCCCAGGTCCGGCTCCACACCGCCCTCGCACGGCACCTGGTGTTGACCATGGCCGCTCTCGCGGTCTGCGCGGTCACCGCCGCACAGACGAAAACCCGTGCCCCAGTACCGATCCTGCCCACCAGCCCGGATGACGACCCACCAGCGGACACCGGCCTGATCGCGGTCACCGTCGCGGAGATCAAACGACTGTTCATCCTGATCACCCGCCGGCCACACACCGACGCCCACCACCTGCACTGGACCTGGTGGAGACGACGCCACCAAGCCCGGGCACGATGGTTCGACCACCGCACCCGACTCGCCCGACAAACCACAACATAATCACGCCGATAAGTGCGGCTGCCCTACTAGGCTCTTGCTGCTTATGCGTCGGCGCCATGAGAAAGCCGATTGCGTCTCGCGTCGGTCGTCATGGTTCTCCTTGAGTTCCCCCCGTTTCGACGGAGCGGTGGTTACCTGCTTCCGGTCGGGGCAGGGGTGAGGTTATCTGGCTCGGGTTGCGCGTGCCAGGCGGTCTCGTATTCGTCTGGGCTGAGGTAGCCGAGTTCGCGTTGGATGCGGCGGGTGTTGTACCAGGTGTCGATGTATTCGAAGATCGCGTTCTCGGCCTGGTCGCGGGTCCGCCAACTGGTGCGGCAGACCAGTTCGATCTTCAGCGTGGACCAGAAGTTCTCCATCAGCGCGTCGAACGAGTCGCCGACGGACCCCATGGATGGCTGGATTCCGTTGTCCTGTAAGCGTTGCGAGAAGCGGAAGCTCGTGTAGTTACCGGACAGCCGCGATCGGAATGAAAAATCAGCCTGTCGGCGGGCCGCCAGCGATGGAGGGCGTCGGTCAGGGCGGCGTCGACCAGGTCGGTTTTGAGGTGGTCGGCGACGGCCCAGCCCACCACCCGGCGCGAGGCCAGGTCGATGACGGTGGCCAGATACAGCCAGCCTTCCCACGTGTTGACATAGGTGATGTCGCCGCACCAGCGTGTGTTGATCGCGGCCGGGTCGACGGTGAAGTCCCGGCCGATCAGATCCGGGCGTCGGCTGGCGTTCGGGTCAGGGATCGTGGTGACCTGCCAGCGGCGCGGGCTCTTGCCGCGGATCCCGGCGGCACGCATCCTGCCGGCGATACGTTTCCGGCCGTGCCGCACTCCGGCGTCGGCCAACTCGGCGTGGATCCGTGGCGCCCCGTAGGTGCCGTTCGACGCCGCGTGCACCGCCATGATGCGTTCGGTGAGCTGTTCATTGACGCGCTCGCGGGTGCTCAGCTTGCCGCGCTGCCGCTGGTAGTAGGCGGACCGGGAGACCTCGAGCAGTTCGCAGGCAAGCTTGACGCTGTGCTTGCCGGCCTGCTCCGTGGCGATGAACGGGAACACGTTCACCGGGTCTCCCTGATGCGAAGAAAGCCGTCGCCCGCTTCAGGATGTCGACGTCCTGCTGCAAACGCCGGTTCTCCTGCCGCAACCTGGCCAGCTCGGCCCGCTCATCCGAGCTCAGCCCGTCGGAACGGGTTCCGGCATCGAGCTCGGCCTGCTTGACCCACTGCCGCACCGCGGTCTCGGTCAGGTCGAAATCTCTGGCCACCTCCCCGACCGTGCGGTCACCACGCTGACACAGCTCAACGACCTCGGCTTTGAACTCCGGCGTGAACGCCCGCCGCGGCCTCGATCGCTTCTTACCCACGCTCTCCAGGATGCTGGACATCCTCCCGGAGCCCTACCGGCTCCTGATCTCGGATGTCCGTCAAATCGGGGCAGGCCCACGGACGTCCGGGAGGCGAACTCCGGTAGCGACCACATGAAGACCGCAGCCCGCAGAGTCCGCGCCGCCGAAGAATGATCATTTGATGAGTCGGCGGTAGCAGATGATGGAGCAGGCCAGGCTCATGAATGCTTCGTGGATGTCGTCGCGGATCTCCCAGCGGATGCGAAGGCGACGGAACCAGTGCAGCAGTGCGACGGTCCGCTCCACCACCCAGCGATGAACGCCCAAGCCGGAGCCGTGTTCGACGCCGCGTCGGGCTAAGGGGGTGTCTCAGTTGGTGAGGTTGTGGCCTCGGGCATGATCTTCTCTTTGTGGCGGATGTGGTCGAGGACATGATCCAGACGTGGGCGCCGGAGGACCTGTGGGCGGTCGCGCAGCCGTTGATTCCGGTTGCTGCGAAACGGCCTCAGGGTGGTGGGAAGCGCCGGGCGGATGACCGGGCTGTCCTCGCGGCGATCGCGTACATGGTGCAGGCCGGGTGTTCGTGGCGGAAGCTGCCCGCGGCGTTGTTTGG
>NZ_BAAARV010000117.1:0-22580 GCF_039532525.1 Dactylosporangium salmoneum | reverse complement strand
CGCTACCGGCAACGCCACGCCGTCGAGTGCGGCATCAACCGACTGAAACGCCACCGCGGCGTCGCTACCCGCTACGACAAACTCGCCACACGCTTCCAAGCCATCGTCACCATCGCCGCCGCGGGCACCCTCATCATGGCCGGCATGTAGCTCACCGAGTTTCCCCTGGCCCAGCACACCGCCAAGGCCGCGCCCACCGGCTCGTCGAACCCGCTGACCGACTACCACGTCATCTACGCCGCGGTCCTCATCGTCCTGGCCGCCGCCTACGCGGGCACACCTGGGGCCTCGGCCGCCGCTGGGCCAAGCTCCCTATCGTCCAGCGCAACCGGTGGCTCATCTGAACACCAGCACCAGCCGCGAAGCCCGGGGAGACAGCCGACCGGCTGCCTCCCCGGGCTTCAGCGTGTGACAGGGCCCGATGCAAACGTGACCTGTCAGGCTGCCTCCAGCGAGGCGCGCACGTGCCGCCGGGCGTCGTGGATGCGTGACTTCAGCGTGCCGACCGGCACGGCGAGGTGGTCGGCGATCTCGTCGTAGGTCAGCTGGCACAGGTCACGCAGTACCAGCGGGGCCACCAACTCCGGCCGGTGAGACTCCAACTGCTCCAGCGCGTCGAGCAGATCGAGTCGCGAGCCGACGATCACGCTTGTGGTGCGCGGGTCGGCGGCATCGATCGGGAGCACCGGCGTGGGCTGCTCGTTGGCCTTGCGTTTGAGTGTTCGGTACGTCTGCCGTGCGCAGTTGGCCGTGATGACGTACAGCCACGTGGAGAACCTCGACCGCCCCGCGAATCCGCCGATGTTGCGCGCGACCTGCAGAAGGGCGTCCTGGCAGGCCTCTTCGGCATCCTGCCGGCACGGGAGGAATCGCAGGCACTGCCGCAGGACCTGGGGGCCGATCCTGACGAGCAACGCGTCGAGAGCGGCAGCGTCGCCCGTCGCGGCGCGACCGGCGAGCTCCTCAATGTCAAGATCGTCCGACATGCCCACTGTCCCCGTTTCTCTGATTCCCGTGGGCCATAATACGGGCGTGCCTGTACCGGACAAGATCGGTCGATACCGCGTCGTGCGGCGTATCGGGTCCGGAGCGTTTGCCACGGTGTGGCTGGGCGCCGACGACGCCCTGGACGCCTCCGTGGCGATCAAGGTGCTGGCCGACAACTGGTCGTACCATCCCGATCTGCGGATGCGCTTCGAGCAGGAAGCGCGGATCATGCGGCGGGCCGACTCCAGCCTGCTCGTGCGGGTGCTCGACGTCGGCGAGCTGCCCGACGGGCGGCCGTATCTGGTGATGCCATACGCGGCCGGCGGCACCCTCGCCGACCGGCTCGCCTCGGGGCCGATGCCGGTGCGTGAGGCCCTGCTCGTCGCGACCGATATCGCCAGCGCCGTCGCGGTGCTGCACGAGACCGGGGTGCTGCACCGCGACCTCAAGCCGTCCAACGTGCTGTTCCAGCCGGCCGCGGGCCGGGACCGGGTACTCGTCGCCGACCTCGGCCTGGCCAAGGCTCTCGCGAACGCGTCCGGCTTCACGATCGCCGCCGGCTCACCCGGCTACATGCCGCCCGAGCAGGCGACACCCGGTGGCGGCCTGGACGTCCGCGCGGACGTGTATGCGATCGGCGCAACCCTGTACCACATGCTGACGGGCCGCCCGCCCGAGCAGGCCTGGTCGGCTCCGCGCCGCTCGGACGGCGCCCGGCGCTCGTCGCCACGGCCGTCTCAGGTGCGGCCCGGCATACCGTCCACGGTCGACGATGTGGTGCGCCGCGCGCTGCATCACGACCCGCGGCAGCGCTGGGCGTCCGCTGCGGCCATGATCGAGGCGCTGCAGCGGGTCACCGCGTCGATGGAGCACAAGAGCCGTGGCCGGGCCCTACGGCGGCCGGGGCAGGTCGTCGGCGCCGGGATCGGGCTCGCCGTGGTGCTGGCGACGGCGGGCTCCAGCGCCGCGTTGCCGGCCCGGTCGGGCTGGGTGCGCGTACGCGATGCCTCCGGCGCCCTGTCGGTCGCGGTGCCGCCGAGCTGGGCCGGGCAGCTCAAGGACGCCGGCTGGGACCCTTCGACGCTGCGACTGCCCGCCGGCCGCGCGTCGGGGCTGGTGGTCGCGCCGGACCTTGCTGTCTGGCAGGACCCGGAGAGCGGGATACCCGGCGTGTTCCTCGGTGCGAGCAAGGCCCTGCTTGCCGGCGGCACGGCGCCCGCGTTCCCCAACCACACCTCGTGCGTCCGGCAGCCCGACCGAACGGTGAACGTGCGCGGTTACCAGGCGCAGGTCCAGCGGTGGACATCGTGCGAAGCCGCGGTCTCGTACAGCGAAGTGGTGATCGCCGTGCCGCAGCGGGGCTTCGGCATCTACGTGCAGATCAAGCAGGTGGGCGACGCCGACCTTACCGACGAGATTCTGGCCAGCCTGCGGTGGTCCAGCTCGCTGGCACCGCAGGCGGCCGGGCGTGTCGGGGTCGTTTACTCGTAGCAGTCCTGGTTCTTGTACTGCAGGGTCAGTGCGGTGACGGTGCCGTTCGTGATAGCGATTCGGTACTCAGCGTTGTCGTTGCCGGGCACCTTCACGTAGCCGCGGAAGCTATCCCCGGCGGAGGCCTGCCAGCCCGGGTAGATGCGAATTACCTCGGCCCTTGACGTGCCGACGTGCACGCCCTCAGGCGTCTTAACGCTGCCGTACGCGTTGATGGCGGCGATTCCCAGGGTCGGCGAGAGGAGGGCGGTGGCCGTGCCGGTCGGGTCGTCGCGCAGGTGTGATACCGCACAGTTGCCGGGCGCGGGCGTCCGGTCGAACGCGGGCAGCATTCCGGTCGCCGTGGCCTGCTGCTTGGTCATGCCGAGCTTCAGCGAGCCGATGCCAACCGGTCCCAGCACGAGCGATGCGGTGGTGGCGCCGCTGGACGGCGGGGCGGACGACGCGGGCGCCGTGGTGACCGGCGCGCCGGTCGTCTGGGCCGGCGAACCGGCCGGCGCCGCGTCGCCGTCCTGGTGTTGCACGGGCGACGAGCACGCCGTGACGAGCAGGAGGCAGGTGAGGGTCCCGACGAGGGGCTTTGCACGCATTTTTGACTCCCGGAGCAGTTCGATTGGGTTGCTGTCGTACGGTTCGATGCACCGTCACGGGAGTTTGTTCTGTCGCGCAGAGTCGTGAATCTGATACGGCAGCGCGGTATCAGGCCATGGCCTCAGGACGGGTGAAGCACGCAATGGCGAGATCTGATCAACGCATCGCTCTCAGCGCGGACGAAGTCGTCGAAACTTCGCCGCGCCGCATCGTGCTGTTGGGTCACAGTGCCCTCACTCAACCAGTACGACGTCGCAGGGGCGGCCGGCGGAGGGAGGCTCTGCCGTTCTTCTCTGATCGCCGGGAGGTGCCATCGCCGATGCGCAGGTCGTCTGACCAGGAGGGCCCGGCGCACCCCGGCGTGTCGGTTAGGATGGTGTCGTGTGAGGTCTCGCGACATGCTGATCCAGGCGCCGCGTCGTCGAGCCCCTTTGGGGTCCCTGGCCAGGTCGCTTCACCCATGCCTCGATCGCCGCGTCGGCGTGTTCCACCGCCCGACGGGCGGGCCACTGCCGGGTCCAACCGATGCGCTGGCGCAGGATCTCAGCCAAGCCTGCGACAGCGTGTACCGCACCCCGCTGACCCGCTCGATCACCTCGGCGACCCGGGCCAGGCCAAGCTGCGCAGCCGCGGTCGACCGGGCTCGGCCCGATCAGATCGCCCCCTTTCTGCCTGGACCGGGATCGAGTCGATCACCGCTCGGGAACCAACCCAGTTCCTCGAGTGCCTACAGGCGCCGCGGTACGGTCAGGTGCAGCGCGGCCATAGCCCCGCCGCGGTCCACTCGGTGAAGCGGCGGTGCGCCGCGGCGCGGGTGACCCCGAACATCGCTTCGGACAGCTTCCACCATGAAACATCCAGTCTGGGTCAGGTAGCAGATCGCGGCCAGGACTGCCCGGTCGTCCACCCGCCGTCGGCCGCCACCCTGTGCCCGTACCGGCGCTGGCGGGATCAACGGCGCCGCGATCTCCCACAGAGCATCAGGACACCAACGCTCCACATCGGACAGCGCCAGATTTCAACACACACACCGACCTCACACCATGCGACGGTATCGGACGATCACATCGCGGACCCGCGGATGTGGCGCCGATGCGGCGATCCCGCAAAGGCGGCTACTTCCGTCCGGGTACCTGGTCCTTGACCTCGTCGTAGCCGACCTTGGAGGGTGCGGCGGTCGTCGAGTAGATCACGCGGATCACGCCCGTCGGAAATGCCTCCGTCGCTGTCATGTTCAGGTGGTACGGCGCGTCGCCGTCGTCGAACAGCTTGCGGCCCTTCCGCGCCGCGACCGGATGTACCAGCAGGCGCAGCTCATCGACCAGCCCCGCGGCGAGCAGTTGCTGCACCACGGAGATCGATCCGGGGATGAGGATGCCGCTGATGTCGGCATCGGCCTTGAGCGAGGTGACGGCATCGAGCAGATTGCCACTGACCAGCTCGGAGTTGCGCCAGGAGAATTCCAGTGGCTGGCGCGAGACGACCACCTTGCGTACGTCCCCGAGTTGCTTGGCGAACGGTGCGTCGTCTCCACCAGCAGCCTCGCGGTCGGGCCAGGCTCCGGCGAAGCTGTCGTAGGTCACGCGGCCGATGAGCAGCACGTCTGCGCTGTCGTAGTCCTCGCCGACGGCGCGGCCCATGTTGTCGTCGAAGTACGGGAAGTGCCAGTCGGCGTCGATCTCGGCCACACCGTCGGCCGAGATGAACAGCGTGGAGATGACCTTTGCCATCGCGGTGATCCCTTCAAGTCAGGTGGTGTCGGTAGGTAGAGACCGGCGCAGTGCATTCCAAACTTACCGGCTGGCCACAGACCCGTCCGGGGAGCCGGCATTTCGAGCTCGTCGTGGTGCAACGGCACAGGCCGCAACGTCGTATGTAACAACCGCAAACCGGCGGGGCGGTCGTACGCGCAACATCGACAGCTCTGCCAGCGTTCGGATCGCTGCTCCACGCCGTTCTTCACTGGCCGGCGCTGCCGCTGGTGTTGACGAACACGACCGTGTCCAACAGCTTCAACCTGTTGTTATCCGGGCGACGACCTGTAGTCGTGTCAGCGCTGCAGCTCCTCCTTGCCGTCGGCGTTGACCGCGATGTTGCCGACCGCAAGTTTCCCGGCATACTCGTAGGCGTGCCCGACGACGCCGGACGGTGTGGGCCTCGTACTCACCAGGCGCCACCCCCCGGGGACGACGCCCGGCTCGAACAGCCGCTGTCCTTTGCCGAGCACGACCGGGAAGACGAGCAGCCGTAGCTCGTCGACGAGCTCGTGCTGCAACAGGAACTGGATCAGCCGGCCGCTGCCGTGTACCTGCAGGGCCCGCCCGGGCTGGCGCTTGAGCTCCGAAATCGCTTCGACCAGGTTGCCGGTCAACCTGTGCGAGTTGTTCCAATCGAGCTGGGTGAGCGTGCTGGTGGCCACGTACTTCGGCAGGCCGTTGAGCTTGGCCGCGCCCTGGTCCTGCGGATCGGTGACGTTGGGCCAGTGACTGGCGAGGATCTGGTACGTCTTACGGCCGAACAGGAACGCGTCCGCGTCCTCGAACCACCCTCCGGCGATCTCGTTGAAGCCCTCGTCCACGTACGGGACCAGCCAGCCGCCCAGGTCGAAGCCGCTGGAGGGATCCTCTTCCGGACCGCCCGGGCTCTGCAGGACACCGTCAAGGGACACGAATGTCGTCGCGGTCAACCTCATAGAGGCAGGATGCCGTGCCTGGAGCCGCCCGGCATTGCCGTGGCACGCACGGTGGTTGTCGATTCGCGCGCGCCCGGGTCGTTCCGGTACTCCCTTGGTGTGACGCCGTAGGCGGCCCGGAAGGCGCGCGTGAAGTGCGCCGGATCTGTGAAGCCCCAGCGGGCGGCGATGGCGCGGACGGCGTGCGCGTGCAGGTACGGGTCTGTCAGATCGTGGTGGCATCGCTCCAGCCGGCGTCGGCGGATCCAGCCCGCCGGAGTAACGCCTTCCTCGGCGAACAGCTGCTGCAGATGGCGCAGGGAGATGTGGTGCGCGTCCGCCACCATCCTTGGCGACAGCGCCGGGTCGCCGAGGTGTTGCTCGATGAAGCCATTGATCTGCAGGAGCAGGGTGCGGCGGCGCGACCGCGGATCCAACATGCCTTCGGCCTCTACGGCGCCGGCCAGCACGGCGGCCAGCAGGTCGACGGTGACGCGGGACAGCGTCGGTGCATCGTCCGGGGTGAACTCGCGGGCCCGGTTGGTCATGTCGATCAGCCAGCGGGACAGCGCCGCGCCGATGCCCCGGCGGGTGCTGAACGGCACGGCGGTGAGCCGGTCCAGGTGGCTGGCGGGCAAGGGCAGCAGAGCGCGGGGAATCTGGACAGTGATCGTGTGCGCGTCCGACGGGCAGCAGCGCCAGCCGTCGAACGGACGCGAAGTGTCGTACAGGACGAAGTGCCCAGCGCCAAAGGTCGTCTCCCGGCCGGACTGGCGGACACCGGACTCGCCGTCGAGGAGCAGATTGATCTGGTACGCCTCCGGGTCGGACTGGCGGATCAGGCGCGGTGGCCGGTGCACCCGCAGCGACGGGTACGTCAGCAGGCAGACCTGCACGTCACCCAGGGCCAGCGCGCGGATCGAGGCGGGAAAGTCGTCCTCGACGTCACTGCGCACGAATATCGGGGTCAAGGAGCGGCTGCCCAGCTCCACCCAGGCGGTGAAACGGTCCCCAGCCGGCAGGCCCTCCGTGCTGAACTCGCTGACGAACATCAGCCAATCTTGACGCATCGGCACCATGAGGTGGTGCTGGACGAGCCGGATCCGTAACCACCTTGCCACCGCCGATGATTCCACGACAGAGCCGCCTGCTCGACCCCGAGTCGATTCGGCCGCCCTGAGCAACCGCGCGGCGAACTGGTTGAGTCGGCCGGCCTGGGACGCGGTGCCCGGCCGGGTCAGTACACGTCGCGGACGTAGCGGGTCCGCAGCGAGCGCCTCTGGCGTCGCGGTGGTGACGACGTGGGCGGCGCCGAAGTCCACGACCCTACGCGCCGGCGGCGTCCAGTGTGGCCAGCAGGTCGGCGTCGAGGTGCAGGTCGAGGGCGGGCGGCGCGGCCTCGTACTGCTGGAGGGTCCGCGGGCCGATCAGCGCCACCCGCCGCGGGTCGCGCTGGTGCAGCAGCCACGCGAGGACGAGTTGGCCATTGGTGACGCCGAGGTCGGCGGCCAGCTTCGCCACCGTCGCCAGGCGGGCGTCGGTGTCGGCTCCGGCGTAGGAGTGCATGACGTGGTGACCGGCCCGTTTCGCCGGGTCGTCGTAGGCGCCCTTGAGTAGCGGGGAGTAGGCGACGAGCGTCAGGTCGTCGTGCGCCCGCAGGTACCGCAGCTGCTCGTCGTCGACGACGGACAGCGAATCGGCGCCGGGGTGCTTGCGCAGGTACGAGTGCTCCTGCTGGAGGGCAACCGGGGCCGGCCAGCCGTGCCGGGCGCACAGCTGGCGGATGCGCTCCAGTCGCCACGTCTGCACGTTCGACCAGCCCAGGTACCGCGTCTTGCCCGCCGCGACCAGGCCGGCCAGCACCTCCAGGGCCTCCTCCAGCGGCGTGCGCAGGTCGTCGACGTGCACGTAGTACAGGTCGACGTGGTCGACGCCGAGGCGGGTGAGGCTCGCGTCGAGCGCGTGGCGCAGCGTGTCGCCGCCGGCGCCGGCGTACTGCTCGGCGGCGGTGGTGCGGCCGGCCAGCACGGCGGCGGGGTCGGCCACCCAGGCGCCACCCTTGGTCGCCAGGAACACATCGTCCCGCCGCCCGGTACGGGCGAACCACCGCCCCAGCAGCGATTCGCTCTCGCCACCGGTCGCCGGCGGGCCGGGCCACCAGGCGTAGCAGTCGGCGGTGTCCAGGAACGCGCCGCCGGCGCCGACATACCGGTCGAGCATCTCGAAGGACTCGGCCTCGCCGGTCGACGTGCCCATCAGCATGCAGCCCAGGGCGAGCTGGCTGACCTGCTCACCGGTGCGGCCGAGAGGTACCGTGCGCATCGTTGTTCTCCTCACGTCGGTTGCCAGCCCGACGGTAGTGGCTGGAGCGCGCTCCAGATCAAGCGCTCGCGATCGACGCCCACGGCACGGCGGCGAGCTCCTGGCGGTACCACTCGATCTTGTGCCGGATTCGGGCCTGCTCGTCCCGCAGCGCCTCGATTTTCCGCTCGATCTCGGCGTCGTGCTCTTCGAGCAGCTTCGCCCGCTCGGCGAAGGTCTCGTCGCCGCCGCTGGCGAGTTCGGCGTACCGCTGCATCCGCGCGATCGGCATGCCGGTGTCGCGCAGGCAGCGCAGGATCTCCAGCCACGCCAGGTCACCATCGGTGAACACCCGCTGCCCGCTGCTGTTGCGGTCGCCACTGTCGAGCAGTCCGATGCGCTCGTAGTAGCGCAGCGTGTCCATGCTGAACCCGGTCCTGGCGGCGGCTTCCCTCGGCGTGTACGGCATCGTCCATTTGTACCGCGCCGATCGCGCCCCCGGCCGCCCCGTGGGGTTGCCCTGCGCCCGGCCGGGCCCCGGAAGCAGGCCAACGGTCCGGTCGCGGTCGAGCGCTGGCAGGTGACCGCGCCGTCGCCGGTGCTGTCGTACCCGACCGCTGCGACCCCGGAGGAGGCCGTCCGGTGGGTGGTGCTCACCGCGGTCGGGCACTGAGCCGCTGAGCCGGCGGCGATGCCCGCGCGCACGGGCGTCCGGGACAATGCGAGGCATGAGCGAGCAGGACCGACTGAACCTTTACCGTGACGGTCGCCAGCGAGACGGCGTTCTGGCTGGATCTGAACAATCCCAGCAACGACGGCCTGCCCGCCGACGTGGTGCCGCTCGTCGAAGCCCTGGAACTGGCGGATCAGGACTGGTATGCACCCGCGCTCGCGCTTGCCGAAATACTCACGGGCGTCCGGCTGACCGATAAGTTCCTTGCCGGCACGTTCACTGTCCCGGTGCTGGCAAAGGAGTAGCCAGGTCCGCAAGCGCGATGCTGGCCGCTGTCGGGTACCTCGCGGTCAACTCCGGTAGTGTCGCTGCTCCGCCGCATGATCGAGTGCATGGTCATCGACATGTCCGGACGCCGGCCGGTCCGGTTTGCCATCACGGTGCAGCACGCGGACCGCGGATGAGCGGATGGAGCGTGTGGGTGGCTGCTCAAGGACGTCGGGTTTCACCGGTTCGCCGGCCGCAGCTCGTGGCGGAGCTGCTGCGGTGGGACGGCGAGGAGGGCCCGACCTGGGACAGTGGGAGGCAGCCCTGGTTGCTACCGGGGCTCGGCCGCGCGGGCCTCGGGAATGCTGTCGAGTGACTGCCCGGGCCTGGACCGTCGCATGATCCAGGCCGCCACGAGCCCGGTCAACACGCCCGTGAGCGCATACAGGGTGTCGGTGTCGGCGCCGTTCACCGGTGGGCTTCCGGCAAGCTCGGTCATGATCGCGGGTACCGGTAGCATCATCCCGAGGAGTACCGTGAGCATGACGGTGAACGGGTAGCCCACCAGCGCGGAGAACAGCACGACCGGGTAGCGCCACCAGGCCTCCCGTCTGTCCCAGTCCACGGGCGCTGTCAACGTGAGCATCACCGCGCCGGCGGCGCTCATCGGGCCGAACCGCGTGCCGGGTGCGATCTGCCGCAGGAGCACGACGGTGACGACGGCGACGACTGCCATGGCGATCGCCAGCACCGTCCGGGGCCGGCTCGGCGTCGCGGCGAGCATTGCGTACAGCCAAGCCACGGCAAGCAGGACGCCGACACCGATCGCCGCCGGATCGAGGCTCGCCTCGGTGTCGGTCGGCGACTCGATCGCCGCGGCGAGCGGCATCGCCGCGGCAGCCACCGCCGCGGCCAACACCACCGCCCGGGTCGGGCCGGCCGCAGGGTTCCTCGCACCATCCGGATCGGCAGCCCGTGCGGACCGCGCCGGACCCGATCGGGTCAGCGCGAGCCAGCCGGCCGTCACCACCACGACGGCACCGACAGTGAACGGGATCGTCGCGGTCACGTCGAGCCGGTCGCACACGAGGTCGGCCGCGACGGCCACGGCGAACCCGGCGGCCAGGCACCAGGCCCGGACGCGACCGAGTCCAGCCGCCGACGACCGTGCCGCCACGACGAAGGCGACAGCAACCGCGACGATCGCCATCCAGCGCAGGTCACGGGCCCAGTAGGTGTTGTTGCTCGCCACCTCTTCGCCGACCGGCTCGGTCAACGGCTGCAGTCTGGTCAGCCCGACCGCCCAGAACACCGCACCGGCCCACGCGATCATCAGGCCTAACATCCGCGCCATCCACGGATGCTACATCGAGCACCGCCAACATTCTGCCGCTTATGCGCGAGGTCTGCGCTCTGGACGCATCGCGTGGCTTCGATGAAGGCTGGTCGCTGACTCCAGCGCAGGGTTCCCCGCCAAGGCGAGCCACTTCACGCCTGCATCGCCAGCAGATCCGGATACCTGCCCAGGGCCGAGTATCGTGCCGCAGGCTCCCGCCGCGGAAGATTGCTACGGACCTGTCGGTGGTGGGCCACGGAGCCGATGGCAGCAGACGCGCCGAGCTGATGATCTTCGTCGTATCAGGTTCTTATGATCCTCAGCCATGACCCGCACCACGCCGCCGCGCCGAGTGGACATCACGGAGCACTTCCGGAGTTGAGGAAGCATTCGGCAACGGCCACGCGGCAGCATTCTCGGCCCGGCAGACCCACGACCGTCGATAGCTCGTTCGGTGGCCCGCTACTCTGGTCGGCCGATGAGCCCTGGCCGGTGTGCACCGGTGTGCACCGACGGCGATGCCCACTACGTCCTCCAGCTCAGGACACCGGCGACGGTGCGCCGCAGCCGGGAGATCTCCGCGGCGGGGAGGCGCGGGCGGCCGCGAGCGGCGTCCGCTACGACCTGACCGACGAGGAGCGTGCGGAACTGCCGGACTACGACTTCTCCGAGCCGGACCACTCGGTCGAACAGCCGATCCCGCTGGTCCCGGTGGCGCAGCTCTACCGTCGGGACGTCCCCGACTTCACCGGCCCGGACGGCGCCGACCTATTGCAGGTGCTGTGGTGTCCGCTCGACCACCCGGAGGAGGGTTACAACCCACGAGTGCGGCTGTATTGGTGGCAAAGCGCCGACGTGATCAGGAAGCTGAACATGGCTCCCGAACCGCCCATGGTCAGCGAGGCCTACCTGCCGGTCCCCTGCGTCGTGTATTCGGAAGAGGTCCGCGAGTACCAGTACGGCGGCCTGTTGCCCATGGAACTGGACGCCCGGATCACCGCATGGGCGGAAGAAGCCGATGAGGACAACGAAGACCGGGAGACCGGCCACAGCTACCAGTACGGAGTGCGACCAGGGCGAAGTCGTTGATGTTGGCCGCCCGCCGGGCGGTAGTGATCAGTGCTTCGAGTTGCAAGTGTCCGAGTCCGAGGGTGGGTGATTCGGGTGGCACTGTCGGTCGGCGGACGTAGTCGGCCGGTGACTGCGGCAGGATGCCGTCGACGACGCAGACCCGGTAAACCCGAGCACGATCGATAGGGGCGTGAGACGGTGGAGGGCTGCAGCGCACGTCTTGCAACCAGCGCACGTAGCGCTCAATGTCGATCCGGACGGCGATCAAGGGGTCAAGGTCCTGGTCGGCGCACCACCGGAGTAAGACGCGCAGTTCCGACTCGCTGTGCAGCCGGGTCTGACCGCGGTATCGACCGAGGTAGGCGGACACCGCCGCGCGCAGCACGAACTCACGAACGGGCGTAACATCGGCGCCAGCGACAGAAAAGGCGGCCATGTATCACCGTGCGTCACCGGCGGGCACGAACGCCAGAGCGCTCGCGGTGGCATGAGCGGATGCGCGCAATCGCCAGCCGATGTGCCCGGACTCCGGTCGGAGCTTTGCGAAGATCAACGGATGAAGCCGCTCGAGGTATCAGAGATCGCGCCTGGCGAGTACAGGTTGTACCTGGTTGCTGGAACCACCGACGTGGAGGATGTGATTGCCGGACTTGGCCGTGTCCAAGATCAGGGGGCAAGCCCAATGGACACACCACAAGGCACTTGCAGGGTTCCGTCGGATTGGCGGAAACCCAGTTCAGGACAGGGTGACGGTGGGCGGGACCGGCGGGAATAGCGGACGAGCGTCGGCGCGGCGGGTGGTGATTACCACGATGATCAGGGCCAAGGCCATGGCAGTGGCGTAGCCGATGCGGAACGCGGCGGGGTGTTCGGTATGCCAGGGCATGACCAGCGGGTTCCACAGCCCGACCGGGTTGTCATCGGCCGCAAACGTGAAGAAGTGCCACTAGGTCCAGTTCCAGCCCAGGTGCAGGCCTACGGGCAGGGCGATGCCGCCGGTCCGCAAGGCCGCGACACCGAAGACGATCGCGCCGATGGCTGGGCCGGCCGCGACCCACAGCAGATCGGCACCGCCGGCCTTCACCGACGGGCTGGTACCCAGAGTCAGCAGATGGTAGCCACCGAACGCGGCGGCGAGCAGCGCGACGGCTGCACGCGACCCGACGCCCTCGGCCAGCCGTTGCAGGGCGTAGCCTCGGAAGACCAGTTCCTCAACCAGGACGGCGCAGCAGAAATACGCGGTACCGCTCAACATCAGCGAGGCGCTGAAGCCGCGATTGGGCTGCCAATACAGGACACCGGCAAGCATCAATGCCCAGGCCAGCAGCCCGACGAGGGCGACACCACTGGCAAGGCCGATGGCGAGGTGCGTGAACCGCGGCCGGAAGGAGACAGCCCGGCGCCCCTCCATCCGCAGGCACAGGCGGGTGCTACCAAGGATGAACAAGGCGGCCAGGGCGACGACCGGCCACGCCTGGCCGTCCTTCGAAGCCCAGGGCGGGGCGAACATGCCGACCAGGACGGTCGCGGCCGTGACGGACGCTGCGCACAGGACGAGGAACCCTGCCACTTTCCAGCCCACCCGTACCGAACCTGTCCTACCCCGAATGATCAGCATCCGCCAATTGTGCCTAGCGCCCGCAAGCGGCACCCTCGCCCTAACTCGGACCAGCGACCCAAACGGTGGGCGGGTCTGTGTCGCGGCCGTCCGGCCGCTCGTGCTCAGCGTGTTCGAACTGACGGCAGTGGATCGCCTTGTATGAATCTACGACAGTGTGGCGGTGGCTGAGGCAGACCTGCTCCCGGGCGGTGAAGGGTGACGCAGCGGTGCCGGTCAGCCGGGCAGCGACCGGCACGACCAGGCTTGGTCGGCGCCCCCGCTGCTGCGCCAGGGTTGTGCGTGGTCGCCGTACCACCGGGAAGGCGCCTCACCGCCCTCGTCGATTTCGGCCTGATGCCTCCCAGCGCTGGTGCCTGTCGCCCGGCCGGCTGTGCCACCCCGCCAGCCGCCACGGCCACACCGTCGAGCCGGGCGACCGGCCCCGACGCCGAACCCCACCCGGCGTTGCTGTCCGTCACCCCGGCCGAGGTCCTGCGCGTCGCCGCACGAACCTGAACCTGGCGCTCGTTTGGGTCGCCCTGGAACGGGCAGCACTCGTGGGAGAAGGTCGGCGACCACCTGGAGGCCGAAGCCGAGAAGGGCTCAGCGATTCCGGACGCCCCAACAACCCATCGAGCAATTTAGGGGGACGTCATGTTCATCCTCGGCGTCATCCTGCTCCTGCTCGGCCTGTTCCTGCACATCACGATCCTGACGACCATCGGGATCATCCTGCTCGTGATCGGGGCGGTGCTGTTCCTGCTCGGCTCCGTCGGACGACCCGTTGCCGGGAGACGCCACTACTGGTAACGCTGCGAAGTTGCCAGGACGACGAACAGGTCGTCGGACGTTGGCCGCCCAAGCCAGCGGGCACCATCTGCATGACAGCGGTATCGAGGAGGCGTGCTCATGAGCACCGTCACCGACACCATCGAAGTCCACGTCCCGGTACGCGCAGCGTACGACCAGTGGACGCAGTTCGAGTCGTTCCCGCAGTTCATGAGCGGTGTCGCGTCGATCAGGCAGCTCGAGGACCGGCGCACGCACTGGGTGACCAAGATTGGTGGGGTCCGCCGCGAGTTCGACGCCGAGATCACCGAACAGCGCATCGCGTGGCGCAGCACCAGCGGCGAGTCCAAGCATGCCGGTGTCGTCAGCTTCCAGCCCCTCGACGAGCAGAACACCCGCGTCACCGTCGAGCTGGACTGGCAGCCCGAGGGCATCGTCGAGAAGGCCAGCGGTGCCGTTGGCATCGACGAACGGCAGGTGAAGGCCGACACCAAGCGGTTCAAGGAGTTCATCGAACAGCGCGGCGGCGCCACCGGCGAGTGGCGCGGCGAGGTCCCAGGCACCCAGGGCACGACAGGTACCCCTGGCGCCACGGGCACTCCAGGCAACCCACGTCATTCGGGTGCTCCGCGCACTCCGGGCGTTGGCAGGTAGGCCCGCTCCCGTCCGCACGGTCGACGACCGACGAGGCCTGTGCACGGAGGGGCCGGCGGATGTCCACCGGCCCCTCCGTCGTCGTGCTTCGTCCGTGGGTCAGAGACAGACTCTTCGCGTCAAAGTGCTCGTCGCCGGTGTCCATGGTGGACAGTTTCAGGCAAGCACGTCGGCGACGTGGTGTTCCTGGTAGGACTCCAGGACGTCCTGCTCGAGGTCGGGGCGGCAGGCGGCGGAACTTGGGATACATGACCACGTTCTCCAGGTAGGTGTGGACCGTGAGCGCCTCGAGGATCTGGGTCACGATCTTCGCCTTGGCAGTGGGCGATCCGCCTTGGGCGGCCTGGAACTCCTCGAACAGCCGCCTAACGTTGTTATGGTCGTCGGTGAGTATCACGATCGCGTCCGTGGACATCGATTCTCCTTGCACGATGACTCGTGGGCGCTGCGGTGGTAGGTGGGCGGGCGCGAAGGAGTCGGTGGCAGTGCGGCCTCCGCTGGCGCAACTGCCGTGAGGGCCCGTTCGCGCGGTGCTGTCGGGCGCACTGTTTTCGCGACCGGGGCAGCAACGTGGAGGGCCGGGGATCAGCATCCGTATGGCCGCGGCAAGCCCTCGCGGCTGCGAATCTCTCGTCGCAGTCCACTGCGCCAGGCGCGGATGGCGTCGAGCGCCTCGCGCGGGGCCTCCGGCGTGGTGACCTTCGTCGGCGGGCCCGGCCGCACCGTGGTTGCGCTACACCGAGATCGGCGTCGGCCTCTTCCGTTCGGGCCGTCTCGACGTGGCCATGGGCTGGCCCCACCTGCCGCATCCTGGTGCGGTTTCGGACGAGGTTGGGTGAGCCGCGGTGCGGATTGCGGCGTTCGGGGCGAGCGGTACCGGCAAGACCAATCCGGGAAAGCGGCACGCGTTCATTTGCCTGGATCAGTGGCCATTCGCCGTGAGCCGCTCCTGGCTGCCGGCCGGTCCGAGTCTGGCGCGTCCGCGATCGGCCCGACCCGGTAGATCGCGGACGCGGACCTAGCATACGTGGATAGGGCCAGCCTGGCTCGCGGTGCCGGGCAAGGTCCTACTGCGTGGGGGAGACGGGTGTGCCGCTGCTGTGGGTCGGGGCGCGGTCTTGCGGCAGGTACGGCTCACGCCCCGGCGCGAGATCGCCGGGGCCGCTGCCCGCGCGGAGCGATGGCGGGCGGGAAGACGCACGACGCGGACTGTGAAGCGGTCGGCCATGCATGTCGGTACAGTTACTGATCATGTCGAGTGATGCACAGGTCAGGTACTTCGAGGTGCTGCCGGTGACCGTCGCCGAACTCGATCGTGTGCTGTTGACGAACGAGCGGACCGTGGTCGCGATGGTGGCGGCTCGGGTGCTGCCCACGGCGCTGCTGTTCCAGATCCTGATCCGGATCAAAGACTGGGACGGCACGAACCCGAACCTGGCGTTCGAGCTTCCGCATCTGCTTGAGCCAGGCAATCTTCGGCTTGGTGTCCGGGCGCAGAGGGCCTCGGAGGGGCTGGAGGTTCCGCTGCGTGTAGCCGGGGGTGGCGGCGGTAACGGGAGCTTCGAACTCAAGATGTGGTTCGAGCTGCCCAGCGTCGCGACCGGGCTGCAGGTGTGGGCGGAGTGGCTGGAACGGAACCTGCCGGAGCACAATGTCGAGCTGGACGTGCACATGATCCGCGCGGCGGCGGCCCGGTGCATACCGCTGTGGTAGGCGGCAACAACAGCTAGGCCCGTCCGGACCTGGGCGGTACAGGACCGCCGGCTGGTCTTCGCCGGCCCCCAGAACCTCAGCCCGCCCGTCGCCGACCTCTACCGCGCCTGGTACCGGCGGCGCGGTCTACCAGCCAGCCGGCTGCTCGCCGAGGCGTTCATCGTCCTCGACCCATGGTCAGCGCTGCGTACCGGAAGCGTCCTCTCCTGGGCCACCGTCTCGGTCCAACGTTCCGTATACGCCCTCGCCGACTATCTCGGCGCACCGGGGTCACCATCGAGGCTCAAACAGCAGCAGCGCGCGTCCTCGTGGTGTGAGGCCGGCACCGTTTATACGGTGCTGCCCGCCCTCGGCACGCCCTGAATGTTGACTCATCAACCATGTCGGTCGACGCGGGTCCCTCTCAGTGCCGCTCGTTTGCTGCGTCGCGACGATGGGAATCGAGTTCGTGGCCATCACCGTATCGGCGGCCGTCACGTCGCGCAGGCAATCATGTCCGGCGCGCCGCTTCGCGAAGGACAGCAGCGTGGCCCAAGACACCCAAGACACTGGCATGGCTCAGGACGGTCCGGCGGCCGCCGGGGAGCAGCCGGGCGCTGATCAGGGCGAGGCCGCCGCGGGGCAGCCGTCGGGCCCGTGGGCCCGGTCGTTCGCGGAGAGCTCGGACCGGGGGAGCGAGGCTGGGCAGCCCGCGGCGCAGGACATCATCGAATTGGCAGAACAGGAGGCTGAGGCGAGCCGCGCGCCGGAAACCCCGCTCGGCGTTCCGGGTCGGCCGCTGAACCGGCGCTCGCCGTTCATGGTAGGTCTGCTCGGCGCGCTCGGGGTGGCAACAACCTATGGCCTCGTTCAGCTCGTCGCAGCCGCGCGGGAAGTGCTCATCCTGATCGGTCTCGCATTGTTCCTCGCGATCGGCCTGGATCCGTTTGTACGGCGACTGAATCGGCTTATGCCGCGCTGGCTTGCAGTGCTCGCCGTCACGCTGATCATGCTCGGCATCGTCGGTGGATTCCTCGCCGCGGCGATTCCGCCATTGGCCGCACAGACCGCCGCCATAGTTCGGGAGTTTCCGCAGCTCATTGAACAGCTGCAAAACCGAAGTTCGCTGCTCGGCCACCTCAACGACCGCTATCAGCTGCAGCAGCGCGCCGAACAGGCGCTCTCCGGCGGCGGCAGCGGCGACCTGGTCAACGGCGTGCTCGGCGCTGGGCAGCTGGTGCTCGGCGTGGTGGGCTCGACCGTAACCGTCGTCGTCCTCACCATCTACTTCCTGGCAGACCTGCCCCGCATCCGGCAACTCATCTACCGGATGGTCCCCAGCAGCCGACGCGCCCGGGCCATCCTGATCGGCGACGAGATGTTCGCCAAGGTTGGCGGATTTGTGCTCGGCAATCTGATCACCTCGCTCATCGCTGGTGTAGGAACGTTCATCTGGCTGGAAATCTTCACAGTGCCCTATCCGCTGGTCCTGTCGATCATGGTCGCTTTGCTCGACCTGATCCCGGTAGTCGGCTCAACGATCGGTGGCATCATCGTTTCGGCTGTGGCGCTCAGCGTCTCCACGCCCGTCGCGATCGCCACCGCCGCGTTCTACATCATTTTCCGCCTCGCCGAGGACTACCTCCTGGTCCCGCGGATCATGGGCAAGGCTGTCGAGGTATCGGCCACTGTCACCTTCGTCGCAGTGCTGCTCGGCGGCGCTGTCCTCGGCATCGTCGGCGCGCTCATCGCGATCCCGATCGCCGCCGCCGCCCGTATCATCCTCCAGGAGACCGTCTTTCCCCGACTCGACCGCACCTGAGCTTGTTGTTTAACCTTCATCGCTGTTTGCGATCCTTGAGGCTCTTGTCCCGCTTGGTGGTCTTGCCGACGTCGTGCTGGATGGCGGGTAGGTGGTTCTTCGATCCTGGCGGGCGGCCTGGGCCGGCTGTGGTGGGTTTCGGTGCACCGGCCGGTCGGGTGGTTTTGGGGCGCAGGTACCGAAATCCGCGGCGGACCCGGGCCGGGGTGAGCCGGTCCGGGTCGGTGGGGCGTTCCCAAGGACGGCGCAGGTCCTGCGCGAGTCCCCGGGCGAGGCGGAGTTGGGTGTGGCAGGCGATCACGAGCCAGGTCCATCGATCGGCGGCCTCGGGGCTGCGCAGCCTCGGGGCGTTCCAGCCGAGGGTCTGTTTGAACAGCCGGAAGGTGTGTTCCAGGTCGAACCTGCGCAGGAACGCCTGCCACAGTTTGTCCACATGCGACGGTGACGCGCCGGTGCGGGATGACCACAGCCACACCGGTTTCGGGTCACGGTCACCGGGAAGGTGCTGCACCGTGAGCCGGATCAGGGTGCCTTCCAGCACGGGCAGGTCACCGGCGTGGTCCAGCCAGGCGGCCCGGCGGGTCAGCCGGGGATGCACCCGGTCCCACGCCTGCGCGGTGGCGATGCCGTAGCGGCTGGTGCCGGTGGTGGTCGCATGCCGAGGCGCCGGCCAGGTGCCGGTATCGGCGAGGTGGAACTCGCCGCCGTGCTTGGCCGGCCGGCCGATCGTGCCCGGCCGGCGGGGTGGTACGGGCATTCGCAGCACCCGGTCGGCGCGCAACCGGCCCAGCACCTCGACCGGCAGATCCGCCAGGAGGAACGCCAGCCGGGCCAGGTCGTAGCCGGAGTCGAAGACGACCAGCACGTCCGGGTCGCCGTAGTGCCAGTGCCCGGCGTCAAGCAGCCGATGCAGCACCGCACGAACCTGCCCGGCGGTCACCTCGGCCACGTCATCGTCCGGGCCGAGCCGGACCGCGTCCAGCACCGCGGTCCACGACGTTCGGCCGGGTTCCAACGCAGCCACGAACGAGTACGGCCACCCCGGGATCTGCTGATCCTGGTTCCGGCCCCGGCCGTGCACATGGCAGAACAGCCGGTCAGGGCTGCTCGCCGCGTCCGGGCGCAGCCACGGACTGACATCCACGGCAAGCATGAGCCGCCCCTCGCCCGAGCGGGGTAACGGCAGGCCCGCCACCGCCGTGCGCAGCCGCTGCACATCGATACGGCCGGCGTTGAGTCCGTCGTACATCGCGCCGTGCCCACGCCGGTGCTCCGGCGCCAACGTCAGGTCCACCAACGTCTTGACCGGCCCGTCGGTACACAGCAGCGCATCGGTCAGCTCGAACAACGCGTCAGCCCGAGCAGTCACACACCGGTAGAACTCCCGCCGGAACCTGCCCAACTCCCCGAACGCGCCCGCCACGGCAGCATCAGGCACACTGATCACCCGGACAGCCCTTGGTCATAGATCTTCTTCCCTCGACAAGAAGAAGGATCAACCAAGGGCTGTCCCATGATCAGCCGGGGTCACCACCGACCGGCCGCAGGTTAAATAACAAGCTGAGAACGTGTTTGAGAAGTTCTCGGATCTGCGTCGGCGTGTCGACATGACCGTCGGCGTCGATGCAACCAGGGTGGCCGGGTGTCTCGGCAGCGGCGGTACCCCTCGGACCTGACCGACGGGCAGTGGGCGCTGGTCGAGCCGCTGCTGCCGGCGCCGAAGACCGGTGGCCGGCCGGAGAAGCATCCTCGTCGGTCCATTGTGGACGCCGTCCTGTACGTGGTCCGGACTGGTGGTGCGTGGCGGTACCTGCCAGCGGATTTCCCGCCGTGGCAGACGGTCTACTGGTACTTCAAGCAGTGGGAAGACGCCAAGGTCACCGAGGCCATGCTGGCCGCGCTCCGCGAGCAGGCACGGCTGCAGCAGGGCCGCGACCCGCAGCCTTCGGCGGGGATCATCGACTCGCAGAGCATCAAGGGCGCAGATACCGTCGGGTCGGACTCGCGGGGCTATGACGCCGGCAAGAAGATCAATGGCCGGAAGCGGTTCATCGTCACCGACACCTTGGGCCTGCTCATCGTGGTGTGCGTGATGGCGGCCAGCGTGCAGGACCGCGACGGCGCCAAGACCACGATGCTCAGCGCCTATCTGGCCAGCCCGGTGCGGTTCGTGCTGGCCGACGCCGGGTTCGCCGGCAGGCTGGTCGACTGGGCCAAGGCGGTCCTCGCCACCACGTTGCACATCGTGCGCAAACCCAAGGGACAGCGGGGGTTCGTGCTGATCCCGCGGCGGTGGCCGGTCGAGCGGACCTTCGCCTGGCTGACCGCTCACCGCCGACTGGCCCGGGACTACGAGCGCGACCCGGCAGTGTCCGAGGCGATGATCCGTTGGGCCGCGATCAGCGCGATGGTCCGTCGCATCTCGCACGGTCAACCAGTTGTGCGTCAGCAACGCTGGTCCTGGCCGGAAGCGCGCGAATAATACTCGTAGGCTTGCTGCCGGATGAGATCGTTTCAGGATGACAAGGTTCAGCGCTGACGTGCAGATGCCGATCGGGGCGGAGGTAGCCCTCGACCTGCTCAAGGCTGTCCTGGAGAGTCTCGATCGAGCGAAGCAGGCCACGGTGCTTGACGAACGAAGCATCTCCGTGCGGACAAAGGTCAGCTTCCTATCCTGGGGTGAACGTGTGACCTGCACAGTTGTTCCTGTCGAAGGTGGCATCCTGGTTCGGGTCGAGAGCAAATCCTCCGTCGCTACGACACTCTTCGACTACGGGGTCAACCGTCGCAACGTGCAGCAGGTTGTCCGCGCGCTCAACAGCGTGAAGGGGTAGCCCTTGCTGATAACGCTCACCGCACACACGATAAGCACCCTTCTCAAACACCCACTGAGACATTGCATGCGGGACGGAGGTGACAGCGTCGCACGCGCGAGCGGCCAGGAGCCTGGCGCCGCACGTGACTCGGCCTTCTTGCCTACCTCGAGATGATGCCGCTGCTGGCTGGTGAAGACCCGACCCGTGGACAACGTGCCGCGCGGGCGGCGATCAACGTCACTTTGAAATCCGGTCCGGCGCACTCCGGAGCGGCGCGGACCGCTCCCCGCACGTCGACCCAGCACGTTGCGGGCAACCCGGCCCCGGCCGGTGGCCTCCAAGCCACCCCGTCGGGCCGCGCAACGCCATGCCACCGAGCGTCGAACATGAACCGGTCCGCCGCCTCGCGGTGCGACAGTCCTTCCCGGCGTTGCGGCGCCATCACCGTGGCCGCCACCAACGGCCCAACACACGGGCTCCACAGGTGCGCGTGCCTCGTCGAGCCACCGTCAATGGGTCGAATGGTGAGGTGTTGGCGCTTGCCGGCGGTGTCTTGTCCCAGCCAGTTTCACTAGCGGCCGGGGGGAAACCGCCAAGGCCGCAGGGATTGCTCAGCCGCAATGCAAGGGTGGCCTCGGCCCGATCAACAGCCTCGTGATAGCGGTGTGTCAATCGTACGCCCAAGGCACCACGGCGCCGGTGACCGCGCCGAACAGCGCGGCCGTGCTGGTGAGGACACCGAGTTTGACCGCCAGCCACCGTCGCCGGCTCACCGACTGGGTGAAGGCCAGCCGGTGGGTCCCCTGTTCCAGTTCCGGGCGATGAGCGGGGCCCCCAGAACATGCCGACCGCCAGCGGGAGCAGGTTGCCATACGCCACGACCATGCTCATGGTGTTGAAGAGGCTGTTCAGGTTGGTTTCAGCGGTAATGCACGAATCGGGGGACGGTGTGTCGCTGGAGAACGGCGGGCAGCCCGCTAGGGCTCGGTCCGCTCTGAGGCCCAGGTAGATCAGGTGCCGCACCACCCACACGACCGCCTGCCTCGAGCCCGAGGACGCTGCGGCCTATGCGCGCTCCTGGGTGTACCCATGGGGCCTCGGGCCGGCGGCCGCGCCCACGTCGGCGGCCAGCCCGATCCGGGCGGCGATCGTTTTCCGGCAGAGGACCCGGCGGATGCCAATCGCCGGTCTGGTCCGCATCCAACCGTGCATGCGACCCGGCTCATGTACCGCGCGACCATCCATCGTGGACGAGAGGGCTGGCGGCGCAGCTTCGCCGGACGCGACCGCATCAGATTGGTCGACACCGCACGCCAGCAACTCGGCGGACCGATCCCGCTCCCCACCGCTGCCGGCCGACCCGGCAGTTGCTCAAGGCGGCCGAGCGCGCTGGCATCGACGTTGCGCAGCTATCGTCCCGTGACCGGGGCGGCGATCAGCATTCGGACTCTTCCGCGGTGGCGGTCGCCGTGGCCGGTGCGGTGGCCAACACGGCCGCCGCGGCGGTGGTGGCCAGGACGGCGAGGGCGGCGTACGGCGCCCAGCCGGGCCGGACCGTGTCGTGCAAGACCGCGACGCCTACGGCGGAGGGTGCGAGGACCTCGGCGATCCACAGCACTGCGGTCACCGGCCCGACCTGACCGTGCTGCAGAGCGAAGGCGTACAGCAGCGTTCCGGTGACGCCGAACACGGCCAGCGCCCACGTGAGCGGCTCGGTGGCGAGCGAGCCGGCGATGGTGAGGACGCCGCGGTCCCCCGGCAGGGCGAGGGCTCGCGCGCACAGCGCGGCGCCGCCGTACGCGAGACCGGCCAGTGCGGC
>NZ_BAAARV010000116.1:0-17209 GCF_039532525.1 Dactylosporangium salmoneum | reverse complement strand
CCGTCGGCCACCTCGACCCAACCTGGCCGGGTTGAGGTCGTAGATCAAATTCTATAAGTAGCCGAGAAGAGCGCACTCGATCAAGGAATCCGACGGTCGAGGCGGCGCAAGCCGAAAGCTCCACCATGTTCGATGTTCGCAGCGGCGAAGCCTGCGCTCATTGGCGCGGCGTGGTCGTGTTCGCGGGTGGGGCGGTCGCAAGGACTTCATCAGCGATGGTCGTGATGACGGACGGGTGGCGGTACGGCAGCAGGTCGACGTACGCCGACCATGGCCCTGTGCACAGGGCCTCACCGACGAGGTGCGGGGTCCGGTCCGGTGGTGCCGCGTTGGCAAGGGCGACCAGCACCCGCGCTGACCGGCCGGGGTCGGGGATCGCGCGTCTGATCGCCTCGGCGTGGTCAGGTCTTCCGGTCGCGATCGCGAAGCGGGCGACGTCCGCGAGCGCGTTGGAGCGGGCGTGGTCGTTGGTGATGCCGTGGGCGAAGGCTTCCGCCAGCGCGGCCGACGTGTGCATCCGGTCGTCCGCGCCGCACCGCTGGTAGATCTCGGCTGCCATCAGGTGCGCTTGAGCCGGCCAGTAGGGTTCCTGCGTTGCGACGGCCAGGTCGGTGATGTCACTGGCGAGGGTTTCCGCGCGGTGTGTGTCACCGGTTTCGACGGCGGCGAGCGCGATTCCCGAGAGCGCCTCGCACCGCCACCGGTCGTGCTCGAAGGTGGTGAGCAGCCGCGTGGCGCGGTCGAGGTCGCCGACGGCCGAGAACGCCCTGACCACCGCGGCGCGCTCGTCGTCGATCACCGATGCGTCGAGCTCGATCTGGTCGAGGAGCGTTCGGGCCCGTGCGGTGTCGCCGGCGGACACGTAGGCGACGGCGATGACGGCCAGGGATTCGGCGTCGGTACCGGCCTGCTGTTCGGCATCGCGCAGCAGGTTTCCGGCACGCTGTGGGTTGCCGGCGGCGATGGACGAGAGGGCCTGCGTCTGCCAGTACGGGCGGAGCTGGGCGCGGGCGACCGCCTCCGCGCGCGCCGGGTCGCCGTTCGCCGCCGCCGCTTGTGTGGCTTTGGCGACGGCCAGCTCGCGCCTGCTCTTGATCACGATCAGCGCGGCGACGCTCAGTGACCGGTCGAGGTCGCCGGTGGCGGCGACGGCCTCGGTCAGGGCGACGAGCATCACCTCCCGGTCGGTCGACGGGACGACGTTGTCGTCGGTCCACGCGGCACGTTCGGCCTCGTGCATGAGCTCGGTCGCGTGTCCGGTGTCGCCGGCCTTCGCGACGGCCTGTGCGACAAGGGCGATTGCCTCCGCCCGGTCGCGGGCGCGGGGCAGGGTGCGGATCAGCGCGGCACCGCGGCCGGCGTGTCCGGCCCGTGCCAGGGCGATTCCGACGTTCTTGGTCGCGGCGTCCTTGGCCGCGGTGTCCTTGGCCAGGCCGAGGGTGGTTACCGCCTCGTCGAGCAGCGCGGTGGCGGTTTCCAGGTCACCCACGCCGATCAGCTCGTGGGCAATGTTCGCGAGGGCCTGAGCGCGCTCGCCGGCAATGGTGATCGACCGGGCGATGTCCCCGGCCCGCAGCGGATCCCCACCGGCGGCGGCCGCCCCCGCGACTTCGGCCAGGGCCATCGCCCTGAAGTGCCCGTCGTCGATGAGCGCGGCGAGGGCTGCCGCCCGGTCCGTTTCGCCGGACCGTGCGGCGGCACGGGCGACGTAGTAGAGGGCCGCCTGCGCGTCCCAGTCGTCGGGCGGCTCGATGCCGCGCGCAATCGCCTCGGCCTCGTCGAGGTCGCCCGCGGTCGCCAGCGCGAACGCGATCGATGCCAAGGCACCCGTGCGGGAATCCGTCTCGGGGATGGCGTCGGTGACGGTCACGGCTCGGCGGATCATCCGCCGGGCCCGGTCCAGGCAGCCTGCGTCCGCCGAGACCCGGGCCGCATGCGTGAGACTGGAGACCTGGGAGGTCGGCCACTGTTCCAGCGTGGACAATCGCTCCGCTTCTGCGAACAGTGCATCGACCTCCGCCGGGTCGACGAGGCCGACAGCGGCGGCGGCGACGCCGAGCATGGCGTAACGGCGGCGGTCGCGGTCGGTCATCGCCCGTGCCCCAGTGACCGCTTCGGTGATCATGGTTTTCGCGCGGTCCGGCCGACCGGTTTCCGCCATGACCCCGGCCAGCTTCGCCAGGTCGGCCGGTGCCGGCTCGGCCCGTCGGCCCGACCGGATAGTCGCCTCGGCGCGATCTACGTCACCGAGCCGAAGCCACATCGCCGGTATGCTGGCCGGCAGGTACGGGCGGCTCGCGAGCAACGCTTCTCGGTGGACCGCGACCCTGGCGAGCGGGCCGAGGTCGACGGGGTCCCGGCCGAGCAGCAGCTGTTGCGTGGCGGTCATCTCCGCCAGCGCGGCACCGATGCCGCCGGTGTGCTCGCGCAGACGCAGGTGACGGCCGCTGTCGGTGGCACAGGCGACCATCCGCTCCAGGTCGTTCCCGCCGCGAAGCAATTCGAAGTAGCGCTGCAGCAGATCCTCCGGCGTGCCGGCGGGCCAACCACGGTCGCGGTAGCCGTCGGCACGAGCGTGCATGTCAGTCAGGTCCCGGCGCATGGCTGACTGTAGACGCCGGCAAACACTCGCCATCGGTACAGGTCGCCGGGCAGGTACCGGGTCGGGTGCGACACGACGTATACCACCAGACGTCGCGCCAGCTGGTCGGGCGGAATCGGCGTACGAAGGACGCAACCCGGCTCACAGCCAGTGGCGTCTCCGCGGAGGCGGTGACGGCGGCCCGGCATCATGCCGCGTAGCACGCGCCGGATGGCCGCACCCTCTGCAGCGACAACTCGGCCTGATCATCCGCAAGCAGCAGCCCGTCCACCCAGTCGCGCACCGTGTCATCAAGGTTAACGGTGGCGCCGGCGCATCTCACGCCAGCCCGAATCCGGCTGTAGCCGCGCGCACATCTTGACGCGCTGGACCGAGCAGTGCTCGTCACGGGCCGTCAGCGGCGCACCGTGGCCGGGGCTTGCTGTCCTGTCGATGTGCGCGCACGTCGCCATTGCGTCAACGGCGTCGCCCGACCAGCCAGCCAGCCGCCCCGGCGACGAGGCGGCCGAAGTAGAACACGGGGATTGGCCGGAGATCCGCTCATCACCGCGAAGAGGGTTCAGTCATCAGCGGCCACCACCACGGTCAGCGTCTCGGCGGCGTGGTCGAGGAGAGCCAGTTCGTGGAACTCTGTATGTACGCCGCCCCAATCGTGGAAGGCGTCCGGACCGAGGTCGCGGAGCCGGTACATCCGGTCGGCGGCGCGCAGCGGCTTGTACAGCTCGCGGTCCAGGGCGGTGTGCAGGGGCTCGGTCAGCGTGACGTTCCGTTCGGCCCACGCGCGCAGCAGGGGTTCATCGACGCTGGCGTTGGTCAGGTCGAAGGCTTCGGGTGTGATCCGGTCACGCCAGTACGGGCCGTGCCGTTCCGGGTTGTCACCGGGCGCACCGCCGGCATGGTCGTCGCCGTACAACTCGTGGCTGATCAACATTGCCAGGACTGTGGTGTCGTCGACCGCGGGCCTCGGCAGCTGGAACCGTTGGATGTCAACCCACTGAAAGCTGTTGTTCTTGAAGTTGATGAAGACGTGTCCGAGATGAACCAGGCGCACGTCTTTCCCTTCTGCGGCGATGGGGGGTGGGGGACCTCAGCGATGCGAACAGCCGGCGTAGCGACCGCGCAAGAACACCCGATACATGACCGTACAACGTCCGCATCTGCTTGATATGCAGGTAATTCTCCTTCACCTTCGGCCGGTTTGTGCCGATAGGTGAAGGAGAATTACCTGCATAATGCCGATGTGCGTGCGTTCGATCAAAGTCAGCGGTGACGACTTCTATCCTGCGGAGATGCACCCGCGCCTGATTAACCAGGTCCAGCTGCCCAGCATGCGGCGCGTCGCGCCGGCCGCGGGCCTGGGCTGGGTGGTCACCGAGCCCGCCACCATGACCGTCAGCCTGTTCGACCACGACCTGCGGCCAATGGCGCGGACCGCGGTTCCGCTCGACAATCCGCAGGTGGAGGCCAGCGCCACGCACGGATTCCTCGCGGTCGGCGACCGGCACGAGATCGCAGTCCTGGACCACGCCGGGACTCTTCGCTGGCGAAGCACCTGGGACCGAGTCGCTGGCAGGGCTCCGGATCGTAAGGTCAGCTTTCACCTGGACGGCAATGACATCCTCTGGATCCGCTTGGCCGACACCCGGGAACTCATGGCCGTGTACGCCCCGACCGGCGACGAGATCCATCGTGTGCCAGTGCCCGGGCCGGAGGCGGCCTGGTTCCTGCACCGCCCCACGGACGCCTGGACCGGCCTGGCCCTGCTGCAGCCGGATCCTTCACCCGGCGCTTTGATCAGCCTGACCGATGGGCGCATCGCTGTGCGAGCACTCTCCGGCCTCGACCTTGCCGGTTTTAACCCGGCCGGGGACCGCTACCTCACCATGACCCTTGACGGCTTCCTGTCCGTCCGTGACATCGACACCGAGGCAATTCTCGCGAACCGCCACATCGACGATATGGTGGACATACCGCCGGACGTCGCTGGCTGGCGCCTCACGGACTGGGCTGTGTTCGTCACCGACGAGCTGATACTGATCTCCGTCGTCAGCACCGACCTGCCCGACGACGCTGAGGAGCACCTGCTGCTTTCGGCGCGGAGCCTCAGATGCCGTTCCCGGCTCCGTTACCCGGGGCAGCACGCTCCCGGCTCGATCTACGGCGCCGAGCGACAAGGCCGATGGCTCACTCGCCATCACCACGACAACGTGCTTCGGCTATGGCACCTCGCCAACCCCCTCGACGACGAGCCGTTGCCGGGACAGATCGCCCTCCTCTGACAGTCCACGTGGGTGCGGACCAGGACGCGAACACAGGTCGACCACAACCACGTGCACCCCCTTGCCGATCGAGTGCGGTGGCCTATCGGGGCGCCTTGATCACGTGCACGGACATGCCGCTGCGGGAGTGCTGGCGTTCATCAGGGCTGGTGACGCACCGTAGTACATGGCTGCGTTTCCTGCCCCCAGCGCCCATCTCGAGCCTTCGGGTGAGCTTGTCTTGCGGGCCGCGGTAGCGGCCTACCTCGGTCGCTACCGCGGCCTGACCCGGCAGCACAGCGAGTCCGACCTGCGGGTCTTCCTACGCTGGTGCGCCGACGACGACCTGGATCCGCTCGCTGCGGTCTGGATCGACATCGAACGGTATGTGCGCTGGCTGCAGGACGTGCGCTGCTACCAGCCGTCTACCGTGTCACGCCGCCTGTCGATCGTCACCGGCTTCTACCGGACCTGCGTCATCGACAGCATCCTGCCGCACTCACCCGCCGACTACGTCCGCCGACCCACTGTCCCCGCGGAGTCGCCAACGCTCGGGCTCGGACATCTGCAGTTCGAGGCCCTGATCACCACCGCCCGGCTGTCGGCGAATCCGAACGACTTCGCGCTCATCGCACTGCTCGGCCTGCTCGGGCTACGGATCTTCGAAGCCTGCGGCTCCAACATCACCGACCTCGGCGAAGAACACGGCCACCGCGTCCTACGGGTCCGCGGCAAGGGCGGCAAGGCCGTGCTCGTCCCGCTGCCGCCAGCGGTGGCCCGGGCAATCGAGCGCGCCGTCGCTGACCGCACCGACGGGCCGATCCTGCGCAACACGCTCGGCGGCCGCATGGACCGCCACGCCGCATCCCGCCGACTCCGACACCTCGCCGCGGCCGCCGGCGTCCGGATGCCACGAATGCACCCGCACATGCTCCGCCACACGTTCGTCACGACCATGCTCGACGCCGGCGTCAGCCTCCGCGACGTCCAGATCGCCGCCCGCCACGCAGACCCGCGTACAACGATGCGCTACGACCGAGCTCGCAACAACCTCGACCGGCACCCCAACTACATCCTCGCCGCCTACATGGCCTCCGGAACCTGACCTTGCAGCACGACCATGGGTTGCGCAGCATAAATATGATCGGCATCAACGGGTTGGCGACAAAGCTCACGCGCAGAGCGGCGGTTCGCTGGCGCGAATCAGAAGTAGCCAGGGCGCCAAGGTAGGCGCTCAAGTTCGTCGAACCGGCCATCAGCACACAGCGCCAGCAACTTCGACAAGCGTTCCCGCGGCACTTCACGCAGGTGGCGTGTGGGGCGGCCGGGGGAACTGTTGTCTTCATCGTCGTCGTCGACGTTCTCCCAGACCAGCAGACCGCTCGGAAAGGCGGACATCGTCCATCCGCTCTCGTGGGACACCGCGATGTCGGGATGCTCGTCATCTTCGTAGGCATCCAACTCAGCCACCAACGTCGGCAGCAGGTGCGCGGCGTAGTCGTCCATGCTGCCGTCCCGGTGGGTCACCCGTTGCGGACACGTACCCTCCGAACCGATCATTCGCGTGCGAGCAACCGCAGTCTGACATGGCCACCCGGTCACGCAGCGCCGCGCTCCACCAGAGGAAGATCACGTGCGCACTCATGCCGCTGATACGGCGCTCTGACTGCACCTGACGCGGTTACGCGTTCGTTGGCGGGGTAGAGCCTGGACCGGGGTCCCTGCGTTGGTCCGGGCCGGTGTCGTAGGGTCGGTCGTGCGCATACCCGGATATCTGGACGGAATCCATCCGCCGATGACGACGTCACCATTGGTCGACGCCGGCGCCTGGATGCAGGACGAGCCGTTCTGGCCGGCCTTCCTGTTCCACGTCGGCATGGCGCGCTCGGCCCCTACCGCGTTCGACGTCGACCTGGCCGACCTCGACGCGTATCTGGACCGGTTCGACGATCCTCACCGCTGGCCAGTGTTCGCGGCGCCGGTAGGCGGTGGGACCCTGCATCTGATCGTGCGGAACCTACCCGGCGACATCGGGATCGACTGGGTAGTCGATGACGCGGTGCACTCAACCGGTTGGGCAGGCGTCTACCAAACCGACCTCGATCTTCCGTGGTCGCTCCTGCCGTCCGAACCCGCGCACCTGCTGATCGCGTTACCAGCCGTCGGTGACGGCACCACGCCCAGCGACATACCCGGCCGGGTCGCAGCGGCGCTGCACGCCGTCGGCGCCAGCAACTCGGTCGAGGAACTCGCCGACGACCTGCTCGAGCACCGCGCCTGCATGATCCTGCAGTGACCTACGCGAAGCATCACCGTTGTTCGCCGAACCTGCATTGGCTGCGCGCTCATGCCGCGAAGCGCCCGTCACATGAGGCGCCTCGATGACCGTTGCTGCAGTCCGTGTTGCCGTGCTTACCCCGTTGGGATTCAGTCGCCGGAGGCGCCCCAGAAGTAGATCTCGGTCGGCGCACCGGTCGCGTCGTGCAGCACGGCGCAGCGGCCGAAGCCGACGTGGTACCGCATGTTGTCCAGAGCGTTCACATGCTCCCGGGCGAGCTTGTCGGTGCCGACGAGTTCGACGGCCTCGGCCGGGGTCACCGGTGCGATCGTGCCGAACTCGGGCTGGCCGAGACGGGCGATGGCCTCGCGGCCGCCGCCGGACCGGAAGATCTCCTCCAGGTCCCCCGCCCATCCGTACTTCGGCGGCTCCCCGATCGGCAGGACCCGGTTCATGTCGAGGATCGAGTGCGTGCCCGACTGCTGCACGTGCTGGTCGGCGAACAGTTCGGCCAGCGTTCGCGGCCGGTTTGGGCAGTTGCTCGCATTCTTATCCTCGACCGCCCACCAGTACTCACCGTCAGCGAGGACCCGCGCTTGCAGGGCCTCGAACGCCCGTTGCAGGTCGGGCTGGTAATCGGTGTAGTAGCCCCATCCGGATGCCCCCATCATCAGTACTTTATGCCGTCAGTTTGTTGCCCAGACGGCGGTGCTGATGATCATCTAAGAGACTCCTGTGCGGCGGTCTTGGAATCCGCACATGCCGCAAACCCGAGTGCTACACACCGTCCTCGTCCTCGTCGTCGGTGGAAAACAGCAGCATGTCCGCGACGAAGCAGGTCACGGCACCGGTGGTGTCGTAGCCGATCCAGGTGGGATAGGCGCCGTCGCCCCAGCCGCTGGACCAGGCGACCATGTCTCCCGAACCGATCGTGCGGTAGTGCGGCTCGACCAGGCCGCCGAGAGTGCGCCAGACGTCCTTCATCCGGTCGATGGAGTCCGAGTCGACGAAGCAGGCCATGCCGGCGTCCACGCCGAAGCCGAAGAACTCCCGGTAGCCGAGGTCGACTGGTTCCTGGCCGTCGCACAGCGCGAGCGCCCATCGCACGGCCGGTCGGTCGCCGACATCGAGGCGGGCGGCGGTGACCCGGCTGTGGCGAGTGTCGTCGACGAACGTCGCGAGGCTGATCGCGACCGGATGCGACCCGGGCGGCACGGTGACGCTGAACGGCTTGGCGCCGAGGTCCAACGAGGAGGGATCAGCGGCGATCAGACGGCCGGAGGGCAGGTGCAGGTGCCCGGCGGTGTGGACCGACAGGCGAAGCTTCCGGTCGTTGCACTCGACCTGTGCACCGGGGGTGAACAGGACCTCGATGCCGTCCGGCTGCAACGGCCGGGGCGGACGCCATGGCGGGCGAGTTGCGGTACGTACCGGCAGCGGATGCCGGACCGCGTCGACGATCTCAACGGGCGCGTCCTCGGCGAGACCCGGCAGGTCCTGCCATCGGCCGAAGTCTGGAATCGGCAGCCGAGGCGGTGGCTGTACCGAGCGGGACTCATGCCGTGCACCCAGGTCGCCGCGCGGCTCGATGACGTCGGTGCGCTCGCCGGAGAGGCGGTACGTGGTGGATGTCCGGGCCGCGACATGCGGATACTCATATTCGCCCACATCGGGCGGGCCGTCCCAGGTGGCGGCCCGGCGCAGAAACAGTTCGCCGTCGGCCGTGCCACGCAGCACGTGCCTCGACACCTGCCGGCCAGCCGTGTCGAAGCGCTACACGCAGCAGTATCCGTCGGCCCAGGAGAGATCCAGCACCGCATGCCGCCGACCGTCAAGCAAGAGCACGACGGTGTACGGCTCGCCGGCCGCGTCACGTGCCTGCGCAACGGTTGCGGTCAGCGGGTTGACCACACCGCCGTCCCACCCGTCGCAATACACCGCCTCAAACCTCGGCACCACGGCGATGACCATACATGTGTTTGCCATCTGTCAGGGCCAACCGAGATCGGCTGCGCACATCTGCCGCTCTCCGCTTACCACTCTGCTGACGGCTGGTGGGGTGTCGTCGAGTTCTGGGTGTTGAACGGATCTAGGCTCATCAGGTGGATGTGGACGACTTCTGGACCTTCATCGAGCTATCTCGACAGGCAGGGCCGACCCAACACGAGCGCGAGACCTTCCTGGGCGAACGTCTCGGTCGGATCTCCCGCTCACACCTGCTCGACTTCGTCCAGCACCTGTCCGCGACCCGCGAGCCGGCCAACACCTATCGACTCTGGCGAGCCGCGGACATCATCATGACCGGGCCCTGCAGTATGGACTCCTTCCACTACTTCCAGATGTGGCTCGTTGGCCTGGGCCGGCACGCCTACGAGGCGGCGATCGACGATCCCGACAGCCTGGCCGATGTGCCGGAAGTAGTGCGGCTGGCGTCCCTTCCGCAGCCATGGCGTGACGAGGACTACCCAGACTGGGAGTCGTTGGAGTATGTGGCGTGCATGGTCGGCGACCAACGGCCCGACATCGACGGTGACATCCGCGATGTGGTCACCGAGGAGCGCCACGTCCGGCTACGCATGGACCCCAACCCGGACGACAGCCGATGGGCTCGCCTGTCCACCACGGAAATCGCCCGTCGGTACCCCAGGCTGTGGACGCTGTTCGGCGAGGCATGGACCGAATAAGCCGAACGCCGGCGACCGGTCTGCCGCGGGCAGTTGGCCGAGCAGATGCGGGAACACGACGCGGGACAAGCTGCGCCGCGGGACCGACGACCGCCGGGCCCAAAGCTTGACGTAGCTCGAGGATGAGCAGTGCGACGGCGCCAACCTAGTACTCGCGATCTCAACTTCCGCTCATGCCGCTGTTGTCGCGCACAGGTCGAGCTGGCAGTAACCATCACACGAAGGGCTGGTACCGCAGCGCCTCGTCGATGACTTCATCGGCGGTCAGCTCGGGTATGCGCCAGAACAGAAGATCACTGACCCGCGGGTACAGCAGCAGCTTTTCCAACTGATCCAGCAATTCGCCGCTGGCAGCGTCCGGCAGCGCGGTGTCTTTCAGACTCCGTATGAGTTCGAGCGCTCGATGACGTTGGGTGTCGTCGAGCGTTCGAGTCAAGGCCGCCGGGTCGTTGGTCACCCCGGGCACAGTAGCGCGCGCAGCCTGATCGTCGCTGCGGCTACCCGCGGGCACCCGGATTTGCCGCTGTCCGGGCGCGCATGATGGGTCGTCGCTCGTTACGGTCGGTGAGTCGGTCCGGCGGCGCGTGCGTCGCCGTCAGTCATGGCCGGCGACCAGCGATCCGCGACGCTCGGCGTCCCGAGCTCCTTGATCTGCGGATAGTCAAAGCGCTGCGATCTGCCCATTGGATGTGAGTCGGCTGCGGTGAGCGCCCGTGTCTGGCGTCTGCGTCGTCGGCGGTGTGGGTCCGTTGGTTGCTCCGTGGTTGCTCGGATGTTCGCTACCTGGTACGGACGGAGCCGTTCGGCTCGGGAACTTCCGCGTCCCGCCCAAAGTGTGCATCGGCGTTTGCGGGGGGTCTGAGCGCGCTGACCAGTACGGATGTTGCCGGACCAGACCGGACGCTCGCTTTTAATCCGTAGGTTCAGAGTTCGAGTCCCTGGCGGCCCACCACTTGACCTGCGGTTTCCTCCCGCCTATCGGTCCGATGTGGACCGTGGCTGCTTGCTGGCGGCTCGTTGCCGCTTGCGTCGTTTCGGCCGCCTACCACCGTCTACAGCGGGTTTGACCTGCGGTTTCGGGCTGGGTCCGGCCGCAACGGTGGTGGACTTCTGCGGAGGTCGGGGCGGGTCGGTCGGCCGGTTGCGGCGGCGGATCTTGTCCCGCACCCCTCTGGCGGTGTTGAGGACGAGCCGCGCGGTGGCTTCGGCGGCTTTGTGCTGGGTGGCGGGGAGCACGCTGGTGTAGGTGTCGGCGGTGAGCACGATGCTGGCGTGGCCGATCTGGTCCTGGACGGTCTTGAGGTCGGCGCCGGCAGTGTGGGCGAGGCTGGCCGCGCCGTGCCGGAGGTCGTGGAGCCGGACCGGCGGTAGCCCGGCGGTGGTGATCAGGTATCGCAGCCGCTTGGTGAGGCTGTTGGGGTGGAACGGCTGCCCGTCCGCGCGGGTGAACACGTAACCCGCGGCCCGCCACGGCCGGCCCTCGGCCCGGCACAGCTGCCGCTGACGGTGTAGGTGAGCGCGCAGGATCGTCACGGTGCGCCGGTCCAGCGCGATCGTGCGGCGGCTGGCGGTGGATTTCGGCGGGCCTTCGATGACCTGGTAGCCGATCGTGGTGCGCTGGATGGTGATCGACAGTTGCCGGCGGTCGAGGTCGACGTCCTGCCAGCGCAGGCCGGCCGCTTCGCCACGGCGCAGCCCGCGCAGCGCGATGAGCCACCACAGTGGGAACAGCGGATCGTCGGCGACGGCGTCGAGCAACTCGGCGAGCTGGGCGGTGGTCCACACCGCCACCGCCGGCCGGGTGCCGTCGGCGCGCCACTGCTCGACTTGGCCCGGAGTCCAGACGACGGCGTGGGGTCGACGGGCGGTGGGCATCTCGACCCGGCGGGCCGGGTTGTCCACGACCATGCCTTCCCGGATCGCGGCGTTGTAGGCGGCGCGCAGCGTGGCGCGGACCCGCTGCAGGGTGGCAGCGGATCTGGGCTGGCCGGTCGGAGTTGGGGTAGCGCCGAGCTCGGCAAACATGGCGGTGAGGTGCCGGCTGGTCACCTCCGCTAGGCGCAGGCCACCGATGGCCGGGATGAGGTGGGTCTCGACGTGCTGGGTGTAGGCGCGCAGCGTGGTCGGGCGGATCGAGGCACGGGTGGTCAGCCAGTACCGTAGCCAGCGGGCCACGGTCCAGGTCCGCCCGGCGAACTGCTCCTGCGACTCGGTGAGGGTCTGTTTCTGCGCCGTCTGCGCGGCTGCCTGGGAGGTGAACCCGCCGCGGCGCACCTGGACCGCCCGGCCGGACAGGTCCCGTACGTAGCAGCGGTAGTGCCAGCTGCCGTGCCCCCGCTCAGCTAATCGGCCACACCGCACGCCCAGACGGCGGCCGGTCGCCGCTTCGCGGCAGCCGCACTGCTTGAACACGCCCGCAGCAGCCATCGCAACCTCCTGAGCATTCCGATATCCCTGCTGCTCAGCGTCGGCGCGCTGCGAACTCGGCACGTCACCCGAGCGGGTGACACAGCAGCAGACATCGCCCGCCATGAGAGCGGTCGAGGGCAATCGCTGCCTTGCGTCGGCGCGCAACGCGTCATGAACGTCTGCGCCCCTTTCCACGCGCAGCGGGCACACCGTCTGGCCGGAGGCCATGTAGGCGGCGAGGATGTAGTTGGGGTGGCGGTCGAGGTTGTTGCGGGCCCGGTCGTAGCGCATCGTCGTGCGGGGGTCGGCATGGCGGGCGGCGATCTGGACGTCGCGGAGGCTGACACCGGCGTCGAGCATGGTCGTGACGAACGTGTGGCGGAGCATGTGCGGGTGCATGCGGGGCATTCGGACGCCGGCCGCTACGGTGAGGTGTCTGAGTCGACGGGAGGCGGCGTGGCGGTCCATGCGCCCGCCGAGCATGTTGCGCAGGATCGGCCCGTCGATCCGGCCGCCGACGGCGCGCTCGATGGCCCGGGCCACCGCGGGCGGGAGCGGGATCAGGACGACTTTGCCGCCTTTGCCGCGCAGGCGTAGGACGCGGTGGCCGTGTTCTTCGCCGAGGTCGGTGATGTTCGACCCGCACGCTTCGAAGATCCGCAGTCCGAGCAGGCCCAGCAGGGCGACCAGGGCGAAGTCGTTCGGATTGGGCGACAGCCGGGCGGTGGTGATCAGCGCTTCGAACTGCAAATGCCCGAGGTCGAGGGTCGGCGACTCGGCCGGGACGGTAGGCCGGCGGACGTAGTCGGCGGGTGACTGCGGCAGGATGCCGTCGATGACGCAGACCCGGTAGAACCCGGTCACGATCGACAGCCGGCGGGAGACCGTGGACGGCTGGTAGTGGCCGACGTCCTGCAGCCAACGCACGTACCGTTCGACGTCGGCCCGGACCGCAGTCAGCGGGTCGAGGTCCTGGTCGCTGCACCAGCGCAGGAAGACGCGCAGGTCCGACTCACAATGCTGCCGGGTCAGGCCGCGATAGCGGCCGAGGTAGGCGGCCACCGCCGCGCGCAGCACGAGCTCACCCGACGGCGCAACACCGGCGCCGGGGATAGGAAACACAGCCATACATCACCGTGCGTCAGCAGCAACGATGAACACCAGAGCTCCCGGCGCGGCAGACATCCCATGTTCTGTTTTGTCAAGTAGTGGGCTGGAGATGGCTCCAGGCGGTGTGTTCGTCGTAGTCGGTCTTGGTTTTGAGGCAGCCGTGGAGGATGCCGACGAGGCGGTTGCTGAGTTGGCGGAGGGCGGCTTGGTGGCCGGTGCCGCGTTGGCGGAGGGTGTCGTAGTAGGCGCGGGCGCCGGGTGAGCCGCGCATGGCGCAGAAGGCCCATTGGTGCACGGCGTCGGCGATGCGTCGGTTGCGGGCGTAGCGGGCGAGTACGACGCGGCGGGTGCCGGAGGCGCGGGTGATCGGTGAGGTGCCGGCGTAGTTGCGGCGGGCTTTGGCGTCGGTGTAGCGGTGGGGGTCGTCGCCGAATTCGCCGAGGATCCGGGCGCTCAGGACCGGGCCAAGGCCGGGCAGGCTCAGGTAGCGTTCAGCGTCCCGGTGCCGGCCAAAATGGTCGGCCACCACCTGCCCGAGTTCTGCGATCTCGATGTTGAGGATGTTGATGAGCTGGACCTGGCTGGACACGATCGCGGCGTAGGCGTGCTGCACCGGGGCCGGTTGGCGCAGCTGGTCCTGGCGCAGTGTTTGCAGGATCGTGTCGGCTCTGGCGTCGAGGTTGCGGCGTCCGGCCCGGCGTAGTGCTGCGATGATCGTCAGGCGTGGTAGGCGGGCGGCGCGGTCCGGGTCGGGTGCGCGGTCGAGCAGTTCGAGGGCCTCGCCGGCGGTCAGGTCGTCGAACGCGGCCAGAGCGGCGGGGAAGAACTCCCGCAGCGCGGCGCGCAGGCGTAGGACCTGGCGGGTGCGGTCCCAGATCAGGTTCTGGTGGGCGCGGGCGAGGAGCTTGACCGCTTCGGCGGCTGGGCTGTCGCCGGCGATTTGGCGGTGATGGGCGTGGTCGAGGCGGACGATCTCGGCCAGCACGTGCGCGTCGCCAGCGTCGGACTTCGCGCCGGAGGTGGAATGTCGTTCCCGGTAGCGGGCCACGGACATCGGGTTGATCGCGTAGACGCGGTAGCCGGCCGCGACGAGTGCCTGGACCCAGGTGCCGTGGTCAGTCTCGATACCGATCCGTACTCGGCTGGCGGCCTCCGCGGGGTCAAGCTCCGCCCAGGACTCCGGCATCTTCTCGGCGATCAGCGCGTGCAACCGGGTGATGCCCTCCAGGCCTTCCGGTAGCCGGGCGCGGGCGATGCGGCGGCCGTCGTCGTCGAGCATTTCGACGTCGTGGTGGTCCTCGGCCCAGTCGTCCCCTATCCAGATCATCCTCGCCTCCACTGTGGACAGCTGATACGGCAGCGTGGAGGAGACGTCAGCGATCTAATAGTCAAGTGCTCACCGCGTTGTAAGCCGGGCCACGTCATCCCATCAGCTGTAGCATCTCCTCACGACCAGCGGGCGCACGGTCTGCCGCAAGACCTCAACAGGGTCCGATCCGAAGAGTGCTGACCCGCTAGCCGCTGTGGATGCCATCCTGCACCTGCAGGCTGACAAGAACCTATTAGATCCGTGTGTCGCCTGGGCTTGGCAACACCTGTGTCTGCGGGTCAGTCGCTGTGCTGGTCGGTGGTCGTACGATCTGTCTCCATGGCGTGCCGTGGGGTGCTCTTCGCGTTGACAGAGTCGCAGGACGAGGCTCTTGTCGCCACGCGCGATGACGTTGAGGTCCGTGCTTTCGTCGCCGATGTCGAGGGCGCGTGGGACGAGGACTGGTTGTGTGAGGTGGACAAGGCCTGGGATGCGATGCACCGCTGCCTCAGCGACGGCACGCTGCGGCTCGGCCGGTGTGGTGGCGGGCCGCTGGAGTTGGTGGTGCTCGGTGGAGGGCACCATTACGAGGGCGAGGAGTACGTCGTGGCGCACGTTCTCGCTGACCAAGTCCCCGCGGTCGCCGAGGCGCTGGACTCGGTTGACGAGGCGTGGCTGCGCGAGCGCTACGACGTGATCGACCCGGACGACTACCAAGGCGTCCTGGAGGACGAGGACTTCGAGTACACCTGGCATTACCTGCAAGAAGTGCGGGATTTCTACAAGAAAGCCGCAGCGGCCGGACGCTCAGTGATCTTCACTGTCGATCAGTAAGTTGGACCGGCTTGACGCACTCATCTCGGCAAGACAGGAAGGTCGGCGTCGGGCGCGTCGCTCGCTGTGACGACCACGGTGCCGGTGCCGCGCGAGACCAGCGGCTACTTCTTTAATTGGATCTACGACCCGTGCCTGGCCAGGCTGGGTCGAGGTAGCCGGTGGGATCGCTCTCTTTTGCGGCTGTCCACCTGAGTCTGGGGTGTGACTCTCATCTGGCATGTGCCCGCCGGCTACCGCCCGGGGAGTGGCTCGAGAGGGGTCTGTACGCCATGATCCCTTGACCTAGAGGGGAACCATGAGCGCGCACGTCTGCGAGCGACCTTAAGGTGGGGGCGTGGCTTTGACCGGTCGGCCCCAAACGGCCGAGCAGTGGCGGGTCTACCTCGCCGGGTACAGCGCAGACTTCCTCCGCGTCGCCGATGCCGACCGGCTTCACCAGCTAGGGAAGGAACGGCGGGCCTCTGGGTGGCTCGGATTCGCCGGTGCGGGCGAGGACGCGCTCGCCGCCGTCGAGGAGCGGCTCGGGGTGTCGCTCCCGCCGGGGTACCGCGCGTTCTTGGAAGCCTCGGACGGGTGGCTTGAGATGGGGCCCTTCGTATGGACGATGCGGACTACGGCCGACGTCGGATGGCTGCGGGACATCGAGCCCGGACTGTGCGATGCGGGTGACGAGGACGACGAGCTGATGGCCCGAACGCTGCTGGTGTCCGCCGATGCGGACGCGTGCTACTGGCTCCTCGATCCCGCGGACGTCAGCGATAGCGGGGAGTGGGCGGCGTACGTCTGGGCGTCGTGGTACCCGGGCCTCAGCGACCGCTTCGACTCGTTCGCCGATCTGGTCGCCGCCGAGCGGGAGTCGTTCGAGGAGCTCAACGCCCGCGAGGGACGGGCGGTCGAGCCCGCCGGGGCGGCTGAGCTGATCGCCGAGGGGCGGCGGATGGCACTGCGGGGCGATGCTGAGGGGGCGGTCGAGCGGTTCGAGGCGGCAGCCCGCAAGGGGTCGGGAGCGGGGCAGTACCTCGCCGTCGTCGTAGGGGCGTTCCTGCGGCCTGACGCGCACCACAGGATCCGCAACGACGTACTCGCGCATCCGCACGTGGTCGAAGCGGTCGGCGCCGGGCGAGTGCGCGCCGAGCTCGTACCGCTGTTCCTACAGCGCGAGTCCGGCGCGTGGGCCTGGCGGATGGTGACGCAGGCGCTCGGCGAGGCCAGCGACGCGCCGGTACCGCCAGAGCCGCCCGAGTTCGCCGCCGCACTCGAACAGGCCCGCGAGTTCGCGCGCCGAGGTGACACCGAGGCAGCCTGGTCGGTCGTGGCCGCGGCGGTGCCACGGTGGCACAGCGACGATCCACTGTGCATCGCGCCCTTGACGCTGCTCACCGATCCGGTGCTGAGTCCGCTCATCACCCCGCAGCGCGCCGCCTGGATCGCCACCACTCCGAGAGGCGACGATCACTGACTAATCCGGCAAATGTCGTGATCTCGGCAGCTAGGAGCCTGCCACGGTCCCGGGTCGCGGCGGCGACCCTCCCGATCATTGATTCACGGCTGCTCGACGAGCGCCGGAACCATCGGGGCGCCCAGCCGGCTGTAGCTGGGACCATGTCCGTGAGCTTCCAGAGACCGACCCTTGCAGCCATGATCACGTGCACGGACATCGGCTACTTATAGAATTTGATCTACGACCTCAACCCGGCCAGGTTGGGTCGAGGTGGCCGACGG
>NZ_BAAARV010000115.1:0-21166 GCF_039532525.1 Dactylosporangium salmoneum | reverse complement strand
CTTCGTGTTCCTACCCATCGCCCACCTCCGCGATCAAGGTGTTGCGACGATCGGTTGAATTCGCCATGCGCGCAATAGTCCCAGTGCGCACCAGACAGGTGCTACTTAGTTGTTGCCGGAGCCTGACCTCTACCGACCGCTCATCGGCACATCCGGTAGCCGGTTTGACGGCTGGCTCCCGCTTCGCAACATAGCGGTTGCCTGGCCTCATTTGCCGCTGGTCACGCGCGACTCGTCCCAGTGTGAGGGGCTGACCGGATGGTGGAGCCGGCCGGTGGTCGAGGCCACCGCGGTGCGGTCACTTGGCCAGCTCCACCAAGCCAGCGAGCAAGGCAGGTACCGCGGGGGCGGCGCTCGCGCGAGGTCCAGTTCGGCCATGAGATCGGTTTTCGAATCCGGGGTGGGTCACAGTGGAGGACAAGGGTCTCGGCCGACTGCTGCCGGGCGCACTTCGGCGACGCTGCGCTGACCCATGAGATGCAGATGCCGATGCAATGCATGATCGGCTATTCGATACAGGGTTGCGGGCCTACCGTCGACGTGACGTTGTAATTCCCATCAATGGTTACCAGCGTATTGCCCGACCAGTCCTGATGCGAGCAGGTGTTTTCGGCCGACACGGCACCGTAGGACCAGGCGTTTTCGACAAACCGGTTGTTCCGGATGATCCAGTTCGGCCCCGAGTGCCACCAGGCGTCGACGACGTACGCTCCACCGCCCATCAGGTTGTCGGTGGCCGTCACGTTGCTCAGGGCGGGGTCCGTGAGGTTGAGCATGTTGGTAGTCGGCACTTTGCGGCCGTCAAACGTGTTGTGGACCACCGTCAGGCCGACGCAGGGAACGCCCCCGCACACCGCTTGGACCCCATCGGAATGGCTACCGTCCGGCGGGTCGATCGACGGAGGGTTGTAGCAGTTCTCGACATAGGAATCGTAGATCTTGACGTTGCCGGGAGGGCCGACACGGAAACCGTCGTCATGGCCCCGGGAACGGACACGGACGGCTACGTAGTTCGAGTCGTTGACGGCCGGCTGGCCGATACAGCCGCTGGCCGGGCCGATCGTCGTGTCGGTGACGGTGAACGACCAGTGTCGAGAGCCCTGATCGTTGTAGACCGTGCCGTCAATCTCAGAATTCTGGATCACCACGTTGTCGGCGCGGATGAAGACGTCACCAGTAATATGTTTGGCATTGACTACCTCGCCGGCAGCGGAGGCGGTGAAGTCTCCTTTGATGGTTGTCAGGACGGTACCTCGAGGAACACCGGTGCAGCTAGGCGTCGGGTACCTTGGCAAAGCACACGATCCCAGCTGGGCCGAGGGGGGCGTACTGCTCAATGACGGGCCGGGCGAAACGCCGGACGGGGACAACGGACTTCGTGGCCTGGTTGACGGTAGTGCGCGGGCGGCGGCATCTGCCTTGGTAGCGGCAAGGTAGCTGGGCGCCTTAGCAATGAGGAATGCGCAGCCGCCGAGCACAACGGCTGCGATCACCACGCCGGTAACGGCTTTCTTGATGCGGGAACCGCGGCGTAGGCTCTTTGCGCGGGATTCGCGGACAGCGGTCATGAGCACCCCATTGCCACCACTATTGCATAGCCATCGTTGAGTCTTTTTCGATCTGATCTTGCAGCTCGGGGCAGGCGCAGGAGCCCGGCCATCGATGATGCGTGAGACTGCGTCCGGGCAAGGCGGCGAGCAGGCCAAGCGCGCCGGCCAGAAGAATGGCGATGACGGCGGCCAGGCTCGTGCAGGTCTGCCGGCGGTGACCCGGCCTGGTTCCCATTGCCCAGCGTTTTCGGAATCAAGCGGCGGTCCGGGCCGCGCGGCGATTGCGACGGACTCCCAGGACGCCGACGCCGACGAGCGCGACCCCGAACCCGCCGAGCGCGGCGATGAGCCAGGTGATGTCAGTCAGGGTCAGCCCGGACAGCCACGACCGCCGCGGCGGCGGTGCCGCGGCGCTGGCGGCCGGGCTGGCCGGCAGCGGCGGGGCAGGGGTGTAGCGCAGGATGGTGGTGGTCTTGGGCTGGTCGGAGCAGGTCAGGAACGCGCGGCCGTCCGGGGTGTAGGTGATCGACTCGCCTTGCGGCTCGTTGGGCAGCGCGGTGATCGTCGGGGTGCCGGTGGTGATCGCGGCGACGACGTCGCCGCCGGTGACGGTGAATTCGTACGCGTCGGCGTAGGTGCGGATCACGGCGCGGGTGCCGTCCGGGCTGACCGCGCCGCCGGTGACCAGCGCCGCGCCGAGGAAGCTCAGCGGGTTCGGGGTGCCGGTGTCCTTCGGGTGGAACGTCCCGACCCGGCGCAGCGGGACACCGGCAGCAGTGCTGGCCTGCAGCGGCCGGTCCGGGACGTAGATCTCGCCGGCCGGCTCCTTGGTGACGATGATCGGGGTGCCGTCGCCGGCCAGCAGGAGCGTTTCGGCGTCGCGAGGCTGCCCGTCCGGGTAGGTCAGGCGGTGGATGACCGGGCTGCTGGCGTTGGGGGCGAGGCTCCACAGGGCGATCGTGCTCCGGCGGGTCCCGGAGCCGCCGGACAGCGGGCTGTTGTCACCGATGTCCGCCACCCACAACGTGCCGTCGCTGGCCATCGCGAGATCCTCTGGGTCCAGGGCGTTGGTCGGATAGGGCACCGCCCGGACCAGCTTGCACCGGCTGTCCAGGAAGAAGATCTTCACCCTGGACCGGTCCGGGTTGGAGTCGTTGACCACCACGTAGCCGCTGTTCGTGGCGACCATTCCGGACACTTCGGTCACCTGCGGATCGCTGATCGTGCACACCGGCGTCCCCGCCGTCGGCGCCGGAGAACTCGTCGTTGCCGACGGTGACGGCGCATACGCCGCCGCCGGCGCGGCTCCGGCCAACGCCGTCGCGGTCACCGTGATCGAGGCCAGGCTCCGCAGCGCGATGCGCCGTAACCCGGATCGGGCGACGGCGGTGCCGCGCCCGGCGCTGGCAGCATGGTGCGGAACGTGGTGGTGGCGCATCTGGGCAGTCTGGCAGACGAGCCCGGGCGCCGCCGGTCACCTGTCGTCTGCGCTCGCACCTGTCGCCAGTGGTGCCGGCTCAGGCTGGCATTGGGTGGCCGCCGAGGCACGCCCCGACCTGGTCACCCACGCTCCCACGGCGGTGCCGCACCGCGCCGAGCGGCACCACCCTGTCCTGCCGGGCCGTTGGGTCCGTCGCCCGCTCCGGGCGGCTGGCCGGCGATGGCCAGGCGCGGCGGGCGGCTGCGGCGGCCGGGCCGGGTCAGCCGAAGACGGCGACGCGCTTCTGGACGATGCCACCGATGATGGTGAACTCGCCGCCGGCGGTGATGGTTCCGGTGACCGGGCTCGCGGCCAGGGCGCGCACGCCGACGATGCCGTTGGCCTGCGGCGCCCAGGACAGCAGCCGGCCGGCCGGGTCGACGGCGGCGAGTTTGATCCGGGTCGCGGAGCCGTCGGTGCAGATGCCGTGCGCGCCGTTGCGGCTGGTCGTGCAGGCCTTGTCGAAGTGTCCGCCCAGGTAGGTGATGCCGTCGAGGACGGTGACGGCCTGGACGTCGCCGTCGAACACCCGCTGCCAGCGCATGTTGCCGGCGGTGTCGTAGGCGGCGGCGCTGCCGCCCCGGCCGCCCATCGCCGCCATGACCGTGCCGCGGCCGGCCTCGCCGGGGGCGCTCGCTCCGCCGGCGGGTGGGGTGTCGTCGGTCGCGGCGACGCCGAGGACGACGGCGGGAGGCAGCGGCCGGAAGCCGCGATCGAGCGTCCCGGTGGCCGGGTCGACGGCGGCCAGGCGCAGCGCGCCGGTGCCGTTCACGTGGTGGAAGCCGCCGCCCAGGTACACCCGGCGCGCGGTGACCGCCACGGCGGTGACGGTGTCGTCGGTGCCGGCCGCCCAGGCGGTATCGGGCGCGCCGGTGGCGAGGGTGAACGCGGCCGCGTTCGCGCGGGTGACGCCGTCGACGGCGGTGAACCGGCCGCCGATGTAGAGCCGGCCGTGCCCGACGGCGAGCGCCGACACCGTTCCGGTGACGCGATGCTGGAACCCGCTCGCCGCGCCTCGCTCGGCGTCCAGGGCCGCGAGCCGCGCCCGCGGCTGCCCGGCGACGGTGGCGAAGTCCCCGGCGGCGTAGACCGTGGCCCCGTCGACGGCGAGCGCCCGGACGGTGCCGTCCGCCGCCGGAGCCCAGTCCAGCAGGGCGCCGGTGCGTGCGTCGAACGCAGCGAGGCGCTGCCGGGGCAGCCGGTGCCCGGCCACGACCGCCGCGGTGAACGACCCGCCCACGTAGACCACGCTGCCGCGGTAGGCCACCGCATACACCGGGCCGTCGAACGACGGCGCGGGCAGCGCCGCCGGCGACACCGCCGCGGCCGCCGGCAGCCCCGCGAGCACTCCCAGCACGGCCATCAGGACCGGCCACCGCAAGCCACGAAACCGGGCGTTCTGAATGTATCGGGCGAATGGCATGCGGCAGACCGTAGCCGCCGCGCGGCACGCCGAACCCGCGAATCCATCGACCGGCGCCGGTGGTGCCTGCGGTGTGCCCGAACGGCCGAGCCCGCACGGCGGGTATCGCCTCCGCGGCGCAACCCGACCGGCCCGGTCGTCGTTGCTCGGCGACGGCCCACCCCACTTGTTGCAGAGGCTTGACACAAATCCGCCCGGCGTCGATCCTGCTTGTACCAATGTGTTGACACAAACGGGAGGATGCTGATGCGCGGTTGGCGGGGAGCCGGGGTCCTGGCCGGACTGGTCGCCGGAGCCGTCGTCATGCAGACCGGCGGCAGCCTCGGACGCGGCGCGCTGTTCGCGGCGCCGGCGTTCAGCGCCTGTGTGCTTGCCGGGGTCCTCGGCGGCGAGCTGAGTGTCCGCCCGGCCGGCGGCCCGGTGCGCACGGCGGCGGTCGAGGTGCGGCGCGCGCGGGACTATCTGCCACGGGGGCTCACCCGGGTCGTGGCCACGGCCGCGGCAGTGCTGGCCGTCCTGCTCGTGGCGACCACGGCTGCGGGCAACGCCGACGACATGGGTCGCCCCGGCCGGATGCTGTGGGTCGCCTGCGGTCCCGATGTCAGGGAGGGGCGTGGCCCGTGGCCCGGGTCGTACTACTCCGTCCCCCTCGCCATCGTCGTGCTGGCGGGCCTCGTCGCCGCCGGGGCCGTCCTGCACCGGATCGCGGCCCGCCCCCGGGTCGGCGACGACGACACGACACGGCGGCGGTCCGCCCGCGCGGTGATCGCCGCGGTCGGGATCATGGTGGCGCTGCCCGCGGCCGGGGTCAGCGCGGTCGCGGGCGGAGCAATCATCGGTACTTCGTGCCTGCCCGACGCCGGCGGCCAGGCACTGCTTGCCCTTGCGGCGGCCCAGACCCTGCTGCTGGCATGGTGCGGCGCCGCCCTGCTGATCCCCGCCCCGGCCCGGGCCGGATCCCGCCCGGCATGACCGGCCGGCCGACCCTCACCATCGTGACCGGCGACCCGACGCCGCCGTACGAGCAGCTCCGCCGCCAGTTCGCCGACCTCATCCGGCACGGGGCCCTCGCCGCCGGAGACCGCCTGCCGCCGGTGCGCCAGCTCGCCGCGGACCTCGGCCTGGCCGTCGGCACCGTCGCCCGCGCCTACCGCGAACTGGAGGCAGCCGGCCTGGTCGAATCCCGGCGCGGTGCCGGCACCCGAGTCGCAGCGAGCGCCGAACCCGTAGACCCCGCCTGGCAACGGGCCGCCCTGCACCAGCGAGCCGCCGACTTCGTCCGCGAAGCCCGGCTGCTCGGCGCCACCGACGACGAGATCCGAGCCTCGGTCACCGGGGCGCTGTAAGCCGAGACCGGCCACCGCGTTTCGCGGTGACCGCCTCGCGTGGTGGCGAACGGAATCTGGACCGGCCCGGTCGACAATCGCATTGTTCGACGCGGCGCAACACCAACTCCTGCCCCCGGCCCGCGCGGCACCAGCCGGCCGGCAGGGCCCGGCTAATGACCGCTCGGCACGGGCTGGTCGGTGCGGGCGTCGGCCGGTACCCCGGCGCTGTTGTCAGGGAGGCCGGTCGCGTGCCTGACGGCTTCGATGGCCGTGGCCTCTCGAGGTGTGCGGGGTCGGGCGCCGAGGCCGAAGAATCCACCCTCGTTGTTCGCGTCGGCGACGACCGAGGCGATTTCGATGAGCAATGCGCGGAAGTCGGCCAACGCTGCCGGCGCCTTGCCGGCGATGATGACGGTCGCCGAGCGGATCACCTCGAGCGCGGGGCCCTCGTAGTCGGCGTACACGGCGCCGGGCGGTAGCCCGGTGGTGAAGGTGGACGCGGCCGCCAGTTCGCGGATGAACCGGTTGGGATGCGAGATGCTGGCCTCCCGCAGGACCTTGATCAGGGCGAAGATCTCCTCAGGGTCCATGACGCCCTCGGCGAGCGACACGAGCACGCCGGACGCCATCATCGACTGCTGCAGGATCGCCCACTCGTCGCCGGTGAAGTCCGCCTCCCCGGGGATGTCGCCCTTGCCGTCGCGCAGTACCTGGAACCCCACGGCGGCCAGCATGGCGGGGATGCGTCGTACCGCCTCCATGTGCTTGGCCCGCGCCGCGTCGGACAGTTGCTCCCACGGCACCAGCGTGGGTGCCGGGTCAGGCGCTGGCTCCGCCATGCCGAGTTTCGTGTCGTCCGCTCCGCGCACCGGCGCCAGGGTCATCTCGTGTTCGTATTCCAGCCGGGCCAGCAGTTGTACCTCGTGGTCGCTGAAGGCGAAGGTGCGGGTTGGATCAAACGTCGGGACCATCAGGCAGCCGACCGCGGCCAGCCGCTCCCCGATCCGCCGGGCCCGGGCGCGGGTCGTCTCCTGCACTTCCTCCGGCAACTGCTCCCACGGCTGCGCTGCGGGGCTGCCGCTCGCGGGTTGGCGGATGTCGGCAGTGGCCTGGAGATGGATGCGGTGGATTGCCTTTGCCAGATGCTCGGTGACCTGGGCGGCGGTGTAGCCGGCGAGGCTGTCGATGATGCGGTCCTGCGCGGTCAGCCGCGCCTTCATCCGCTGGCATTCGTGCAGGATGGCCTCGGCGTCCAGGAAGGTCTGTTCGGAGCGGCGGTCGGCGGCGCGGTCCAGCACGTCCTGGCCGACCATGATCACAATCATGAAGATGAGCTGAGCCAACGTGGACAGGAACGACATGAAGGCGAATGGGTACGGATCGACCCGTTGCACGCCCACCACGGCCAGACCGATCCACAGCACCTGGGTTCCGGCGGCCGCGTAGAAGGCCCACATGCTGCCCAGCCGCTGCGTGAGCCAGGCCGCGATCCGGCCGTTGGCGCCCACGGCCTGGTCGATGGCCTGCGGCGGTGGTTGCACCCGGTGCCGTTCGATCCAGGGGTGTGGGCTGGAGTGCAGGAGGCTCACCCCGCGACTGAGTGCCCGGTCGTGCTGGTCGAGGTGGGCCTGCAGGTCCGCGACCCGGGCGAAGATCGCCTCGGCGTTCTCGTAGGTCTGTACCGCCCTGCGGTCAGCTGCCATGCCGAGAACCCGCTGGCCGACCAGGATCACTGAACACAGGACGAGCTGCATCACATTGTTCAGGAACAACAGGAACGCGAACGGGTACGGATCGGCCCGGTGCAGCGGTCCCCAGGTCGCCAGGGCCATCCACCCGCCGACGATGACCAGCGCGGCGTAGAGGGCGGGCATGGAGCCGATCCACCGGGTCAGGGCGGCCGCGATGGCACCATTCACGCCGATCTGCTCCTCGGCCGTCACGACCGGCTGTTGTGGCAGATCAGCCGCCTGGCGGGTGCTCACATGTCCTCCTCAGCTGGGTCCGGCGCAGTTGCCGCAGTCACGCGCGCTGCGACGCCCCGGTACACCGTCGGCGACCAGCCTAAAGAGCCGTCCGCGAGATGTTCCAGCCCGAAGGATCATGCTGACCCCGGCAGCGGCGAATACGCCGAGGCGACGCCCGACCATGACATTTTCGTGACGCCGCACCGCCGGCGCGCGAGGCGCCTTGGCCGGATGGCGGGGCAGCACCGACGCCCGGCGTACGAGCCGCACGCAACGCCACCGGCGAGCTCAGCCGTGAACTCGGCGGAGCGCAGCGAGGAGCGCACCAGTCAGCGCAACGACCCCCTCGTGGTGGCACGGTGGCCGCGGCGAACGGGAGGGCACCGCAGAGCGCAGGGTGTGCGATGCTGTGTCGTCGCCATAGCGACGTGCTACGGGACGGCAGGGTTCGGAGGATGCGTGGCACGGCAGGGGTGGGGCCTCATTGTCGTGATGGCCGCCGCGCTCATCGTGTATCTCGTGATGCCCGACCAGATCGACGCGACCGCCGTTGTTCATGCTGGGAACCCCGGGCCCGGGGCCACGTCAGTCATCGATCCCACGCACGATGGCTCTGGGCAGCTTGTGCTGTGCTCCGATCAGTTGACGACGCCGCCACGAGCCACCTGCCGGAGCCTTCCCGCAGCCGCGGATCGGGACATCCCCCTGGCGTCGGGCGCTGTCAGCCCCAACCTCGGCGCGGACCAGCCGCCCGGTTGGCAGCTGGTGAACCCGATCGCTCTGGCCGCCCTCCGGTCCGCGCACACCGCCCTGCAGGTCCTTCGCTGCTGATCCGGCGCCCCGTGGAGTCGCCGGCGCATCGGCCCGGCTGAGCTGCACACGCTGCGCCCGTGACCACTCGAAGCACCTGAAGGTTGATCATGCAGTCATCTCGTGAGTACCCGTCTGCCTGTTTCGGCGGCGGTGCCTGCGGTCGTCCCGACTTCCAGCACCCGGCCGGGCAGGCGGCCCGCGCGTGAACCTCGGCATCATCGCCCAGGCGGCGGGCCTCTTCGCCGTCACCAACATCGACGACCTCCTTGTCCTGGCCTTGTTCTTCGCCCAGGGCGCCGGGCGCAAGGGGTCCACGCGCACCATCTCCATGGGCCAGTACCTCGGCTTCACGGCCATCCTGGCCATGGCCGGCGCGGCCGCGTTCGGCGCCACGTTCCTGCCCGGCGTTATCCCCTACCTCGGCCTGCTACCGCTCGCGCTCGGCATCAAGGCCGCCGTCCAGGCGTGGCGGCACCGCAACGATCCCGAGGAGCAACGGGCGGCGAAAGCGGGCGGCCCGAAAATCCTCGAGGTCGCCGCGGTCACCTTCGCCAACGGCGGCGACAACATCGGCGTCTACGTACCGGTCCTCGCCACTGCGGGCATCGGCGGCATGACCATCTACGCCGTCGTCTTCCTGCTCCTACTCGCCGCGTGGATCGCGACCGGCCGCTACTTCGCCACCCGTCCCGTCATCGCCAGGACGCTCAGCCGCTGGGGACACATCCTGCTGCCCATCGTCCTGATCGGTATCGGCCTGCTGATCCTGATCAAGGGCGGGGCATTCGGCCTGTAGCAACAACGAACCGCCGGCGACGCCATCGGCTCGCCGCCACGCAGGCCACACCGGCAACCCGCGTCGAACACTCCGGACGGTTATCAGGTCCTTCCGCAGCGCGGCCATGGCCGGGCGCGGCATCCTCGCCGAGGCTCTGCCGTTGCAACGCAAGCCGAACTGACAGCAGCGCGGGAACGGCCGACAACGCGTCCGTCCTGCAGTGGGCCGACAACGGCACCGCCGACCACAGTTGGACCCTGCTCGACCAGGGAGACGGGACGTACAGGATCACTGTCCGGGGCGCGGACCGTCTCCGGTCCACGCCCCGGGCAATGCGTCAGGAGGTGGTGCAGCTCAGCGTAGGTGTGGTGGCGTTGCCGGCAGCGGTGAAGCCGAACTGCGTCGAGCCGCCCGCGCCGAGCGAGCCGTTGTACGACAAGTTGCGCACCGTGACACTGGAGCCGCTGGTGGTGAGCGCGCCGTTCCAGAGTTGGGTGATCGACTGACCGCTCGCGAGCGTCCAGGTCACCGTCCAGTTGCTGATCGGCGACGCCCCCGCGGTGACGGTGACGTTGCCCTGGAATCCGCCCTGCCAGGTGCTGGTGGTCTGGTACGTCGCGCTGCACGCACCGCCGCCACCGCCGGACGAGCGGCTCGGCGACGGTGACGCGCTCGGCGAGCGGGACGCCGACGGCGAGGCCGACTGCGAGGCCGACGGCGAGGCCGACGGCGAGGCCGACGGCGAGGCCGATGGGGAACTACTGGAGCGGCTGGCCGACGGCGAGGCGGTCGGGGACCCGGTCGGCGGGTACGGCGCGCTGGCGGCCAGGCTGTAGGCCAGGCCGGCCTGGAAGCTGCCGGCCGCATAGTTGCAGCCGTCGGCCTCGCCCGGCGGTTTGATCCACAGGTACCCGTCGACGTTGGCGTCGCCCGTGTTCAGGGTCGGATAGTTGCCGATCCGGCGGTCGGTGTTGTCGTCGGCGCACCAGTCGCCGGCCGCGCCACCGTTGCGGCTGGTGTCGACGACCTGGCGCTTGCCGCTGATGCCGCGGCCCTGCAGGTACGAGATGATCGACCGGCCGTAGTTGAGTTCGTTGCCCAACGGCTGGAAGTTCGAGACGTTCGTGAAGAACCCGTCGGCGTACTGCACGCCGGCGGCCACGAGCCGCGATCCCTGGTCCGACGCGGAGTTCCAGGCGGAGTGGCCGCCGTCGAGGTACACCTTGGCGTTCGGGTTGGCCGCCTTCAGCGTCTGCACTGCGGTGCTGATCGCCTGGTCGCGCTGCTGGACCTCGGTGCTGCTCAGGCACGTCTGCAGGGCCAGTGCGTCGGTTTCCATGATCACGATCACGGTACGGCTACCGAGGCCTTTGGCGTAGCCGGAGATCCACTGCTGGTACTGGTTGAGGTCGGGAGCGCCGCCGGCGCTCGCCCCGCCGCAGTCGCGGTTCGGGATCGCGTAGCTCGTCAGGACCGGTACCTGGTTCACGGCGTTGGCCGCGCTCACGAACGAGGACACCTCGGACTGCACGGTGGACAGGTTGAAGTTCGACATCCAGCGCGCCTGCGACTGGCTGGCGATCTTGTCGCGGATGACGGGCATGCGCGAGTCGTTCGGATTCGCCGAGACCCAGCGGACGACCTGCGAGTCAGGGTCGCGGTAGAGGGTGCCGGACAAGGTGCCGGCCGAGGCTGAGCCGGTTACGAACCAGCCCGCGGCGAAGGCGACGCATGCCGACGCTGCCGCGGCGGCCACGGCTCGGCGCCGGCGGAGGCGACGTGTGGACACGGAGACTCCTTCAGAACGCGACATCGACTCTCATCGAGCGATGTGGGGAATGGCGCCCATCATCGCCGCCAGCCCGCGCATGGGCCACTCCAGCGACCTGCGCAAGCCTCCGACCGGGGAATTCGCGTGAAACATCCACCTCCGCAGCCCGGGCGCACTGCACGCCGCAGCCCTGCGTCCGTGATCGAAAACTGGGAGGACGTCGATCGGGCCGCCTGTGCCATCCGCCGCAGGGCATACGCAGTGCGTCCGCCGCAGCCCCGACCGCCCACGGACCGCCCGGCAGGCCGCAACGCGTCCGGTCAGGTTCGGGCCGGAACTGTTTCGAAACTTTCGACTTCCGGTGCGTTTGTCGAGCGCTCTACCCCGCTGGACGGCACCCCATGTGGCATCGATCTATGCAGCCTGGCCTGCACGAATGCGAGCCAAGCGCTTCGATCACGTCGCGGAAGTCTCCGGAAGTATTCCGGAAATTGTTGCCACACACACGGTCGCGTGCCCATAATCTCGCTAGCGCATCGTTCGATACGCATCGATCCGTCCAGACATGCGCGGCCGCGACCATGGCCGGGCCGCCCTGCCGCCGACCGCATGGACGACCACTCGGTGCCCGCTACTCGTCGAGCGACCTCACCCGCCCTATCGAGGAGGACGCACCCCATGCACGACACACCCGCCCAACCCAGCGACCGCCGACGCGGGCGCCTGCGGCTGCTCATCAGCCTGGCCGGCGCCGTCACCCTCGCGGCCGCCTCCGTGCTCACCGCCGGCACCGCCCACGCCGAGGCCGACCGGACCATCACGTCGAACCAGACCGGCAGCCACAACGGCTACTTCTTCTCGTACTGGAAGGACAGCGGCAACGTCACGATGAACCTGGGCGCCGGCGGCTCGTACAGCGTCCAGATGAACAGCATCAACAACTCCGTCGTCGGCAAGGGCTGGAAACCCGGCTCCAGCCACACCGTCAACTACTCCGGCTCGTTCAACTGCGGCGGCAACTGCTACCTCGCCCTCTACGGCTGGACCACCAACCCGCTCATCGAGTACTACATCGTCGAGAACTTCGGCAACTACAACCCGAGCACCGGCGCCCAGCGCCTCGGCTCGGTGACGACCGACGGCAGCACCTACGACATCTACCGCACCCAGCGCGTCAACCAGCCCTCGATCATCGGCACCGCCACGTTCTACCAGTACTGGAGCGTCCGCCAGCAGCACCGCACCGGCGGCACCATCACCACCGCCAACCACTTCAACGCCTGGGCCTCACTCGGCCTGAACCTCGGTTCCCACGACTACCAGATCCTGGCCACCGAGGGCTACCAGAGCAACGTCAGCTCGAACATCACCGTGAGCGAAGGCTCCGGCGGTGGTGGAGGGGGCGGCGGAGGCGGCGGCGGAGGGGGCGGTGGTGGAGGCGGCGGCGGAGGTTGCACCGCCACCTTGTCCGCAGGCCAGAAGTGGGGCGACCGCTACAACCTCAACGTCGCGGTCTCCGGCTCCAACAACTGGACCGTGACCATGAACGTCCCCGCACCGGCGACGATCAGCTCGACCTGGAACGTGAACGCAACCTGGCCGAGCCAGTACGTGATGGTCGGCAAACCCAACGGCAACGGCAACAACTTCGGCGTCACCATCATGGCCAACGGTCAATGGACCTGGCCATCGGTCTCCTGCAGCGCAAGTTGACGCCGTGAGCACCGAACAGTGAAACGCGGGATGCGGCGGCCACCTGACCGCCGCATCTCCCTGCTACAGCTGGGAGGCGCCGCCGTCAACGGCCCTGCCCGCATCGTCGCCCACGCGGCCCACTCGAGCCCGCCGGAGTCGTCGCCGCCAAAACCTTTTCCGCAGGGCGCCACACCATCGAGGCATGACGAGCGTGCCCGACATCGACCTGCGCCTGCCGCTACTTCGCCCATCAGCTCCACGACCGTCCAACCGATCTGCAGCCGGCGCCGGGCACGCCCGGCTGGGCCGCCGCGCCCCGGCCGGTACCCCGCACGGATGAAGTCCGGGAGGGCGGTGAGGCGCCTTCCCGGACTTCGTGGGGTTGCGGAGCGGTCAGATGAGCCAGCGGTTGCGCTGCACGATCGGGAGCTTGGCCCAGCGGCGGCCGAGACCCCAGGTGTGCCCCGCGTAGGCGGCGGCCAGGACGATCAGCACGGCCGCGTAGATGAAGTGGTAGTCGGTCAGCGGGTTGGTCGAACCGCTCGGGGCACCCTTGGCAGTGTGCTGAGCCAGCGGCCACTCAGCCAGCCACATCCCGGCCATGATCAGCGTCCCCGACGCGGCGGCAACGCGCAGACCGATCCCGGCGACGAGAGCCAGACCGATACCGAGCATGCCGAACATGAACAGCCAGTTCGCGTACCAGGTCCCGGCAATGGCGTGGAAGAAGCCCTGCAGCGGCCCGGCGTCGACCGAGGCGAGGAAACCCTTGGTCGGGTTGCCACCGTTGATCCAGGCCTTCGCCGACGGGGTCGAGTAGCCCAGCCCGAAGGTCTTGTCCAGGAACGCCCAGAGGAAGACGAACCCGGTGGCGTACCGCAACACCGCAAGCGCCTTCGCAGCCGTCTTCGTCAGCATGCTGCCCGGGGCCTCGACCCGCTCGAGGTGGTTGACCCGGTGGATGTGAGCGGTGCTCATCTCGGCCTCCCTGTACCGTTCCCTCTTGACACACACATCGTCATCCCGGGCCCGCACCTGGCGCCCGTGCCGAACCTCCCCGAACCGCCGGGACCGAAGTCCCGAATCCTCGAGGACCATGGCGCCAGACAGGCCGCATCAGACCCTGGGCCGTGCCGGCAGTTCGGGTGCGCGGCAGGATGATCTGCCCACAGTCGGCCGTCACGCTGCTCCGCGATGTTCGTAGACCCCGGCTGGCGTGCGCCAGACGAGCCAGACCTGGTCCGTCTCGGCTACCGGTAATGGCGCCTTCCCGCGACCGGCCGGCCACGTGACCCGAGGATGAACAGCGCCGGGTCATCCGGCCCGAACCCGTTGCGCTCGGTCCGCTCCGGCCGATCGTCGTCGCGGGCGCGGCGATTCACCGGATCTGGTACTCGCCGCCGCATGCCTCGGCGAGCGTCGGCCCGAACAGCGCCGCCGGCGTGTACGCGCCGGGCTTCCCTTGCCCGTCCAGCAGCCGCCGGACCACCTCGGCCGGCACCGTCGCCGTCCAGGACTGGGCCTCGCCGACCCGCAGCCAGCCCTCGCGGATGCTGCCGTCCGGCCACTCCACGACGGCGTGGCCCCAGGAGTGCTCACGGGGCTTGGGCCGGGCCTTCGTCGGTACCGCGGCCAGCCGTCGCCGGGCGAAGGAGCGCACCGGGCCGATCGCGAGCAGGGCGGTCGCCACGGGCAGCATTGCGCGGACGACCGGGGAGGACGGGGCCTCGCTCGACGCGGCGAGCACGTCCACGGCGCCGCTGGCCCGCTGGGCGGCCATCAGCTCGCCCAGCGGCATGCTCGCGGTGGTCACCGTGGAACCGTCGGGCAGGAGCAGTTTCATCGGGTCACCGGCGAGACGGGCTGGTGCGAGCCGTCCGTTGCGGTACCGGCGGCCTTGGAACCGCCCGCCGCCCTCGACCCCGGGGATGCCCTCCACGATGCTGCCGGCCAGGGCGTCGCCGACGACGCCGTCCTCGGCGGCCAACGAGGGCACCATGTCGACCCGGACCCGTCGCGGTGCCGGCCGGCCCTCGCACAGCTTCACCACGACGCTCTCGGTGGCGGTCACGCCGAACCCGGCGCCGGTGACGGCCGTGCGCCCGGCAGCCGTCAGCTCCCCGTCCCGGCCGAGGATCGCCGACACCGCCGCCAGATCGTTGGCGAGGTCGAGGTAGTGGCTGGCCGGAAGGCACGCGCCCAGCAGCGGCGCGGCCGTCTCGATGAACGGTCCGACGGTGTTGACGACCACGGCCGGCCGCTCACTGCGGATCGCGGCCGCGATCTCGCGGACCGATCCGGCCACCATCGTCGGCAGGCCGCCGGCCGCCGCCTTCAGCCGTTCGGCGTCGCGGCCGACCAGCGTCGGCGCGATACCCCGGCGTCGCAGTTCGGCCGCGATCGCACGCCCGCTGCGTCCGGTGCCGCCAAGAATCCACACGTCAGTCATGGCACAGCTCCGCCCTGGTGCGGCGCCCGCCCCAGTGACGACACGCCGTGTCATCACCATACCTCCAACGACACGGGATGTCATCGCGGCTACACTGGCGTCATGGCCCGATGGCGACCGGACGCGCGCGAGCGCTTGCAGCAGGCGGCGCTCGAGCTCTTCGCCGAACAGGGCTTCGCCGCGACCACGGTGCCGGCGATCACCGCGCGGGCCGGCCTGACGACGCGCACGTTCTTCCGGCACTTCGCCGACAAGCGCGAGGTGCTCTTCGCGGAAGAGGCCGAGATCCCCGCCTTCGCCGCGAAGCTCATGACCGAGGCGCCCACCGGCGAGCCGCTGACGATGATCGTCGCGGGCCTGCGCATGGTCGCCGAGACGCACTTCGAAGGCCGCAAGGACGCCCTGCGGCAGCGACGCGCGATCGTGGCATCCGACCCGGGACTACGCGAACGCGACCAGCACAAGCGCGCGACCCTGGCCCAGGTGGCGCGGGACGGTTTCCGCGCCCGCGGCCTCGACCCCCTCCGGGCCGGCCTGCTCGCCGAGACGGCGGTGACCCTGATGTACGCGTCCGTCACCGAATGGCTCGACACCGACGACGATCGCCGGCTCTGCGACATCATCGACGCCGCCCTCGCGACACTGCGCGCGGAACTGGCGGGCTGAGAGATCAGTTCAGCATGAGCTGCCGGGGCAGATCACTGAGCAGGCGACGTCGGCCGGGCCGACGGCACCGGTACCTGCCAACGGGCTCCATGACAACAGCCGTCAGCGCAGCGCGTCGCGGACGAGGCCGCCGCGGACGCGGTGGCCCAGGTGCAGGGAGACGGCGTCCAGGTCGCGGATCGCGGTGGACATCGAGACGTGGAAGCGCTGGCACACCTCCCGGCTGGTGACCGCGCCGCGGCTGCGGACCGTGTCGGCGATCCAGCGCCGCCGCTGCAGTGGCAGGTCGGTCGTGTCGATCATCGGGGTGTCATCCCTTCACGCTGCCGGCGAGCAGGCCGCGGACGAAGAAGCGCTGCATGGACAGGAAGACGGCGAGCGGCACCACCATCGAGACGAACGCGGCGGCGGAGAGCAGGTACCAGGCGCTGCCCCGGCTGCCGGCCAGGTTGGCCAGGGCGACGGTCATCGGGTTGGTGCCGGGGGTGTTGGCGAAGGTCAGCGCGACGAGCAGGTCGTTCCACACCCACAGGAACTGGAAGATGGCGAACGCGGCGACCGCCGGGACGAGCAGCGGGGCCAGCACGCGCAGGAAGATCTGCACGTGGCCGGCGCCGTCGACCCGGGCCGCCTCGACGAGTTCCTTCGGCAGGCCGCGCATGAAGTTGTGCAGGAGGAACACGGCCAGCGGCAGGGAGTAGACGGTGTGCGAGATCCACACCGGCCAGAAGCCGCCGGCCAGGCCGAGGTCGACGTAGAGGTTGAGCAGCGGGATGAGGGTGACCTGGATCGGCACGATCTGCAGGGCGAAGATGACGACGAAGAGCAGGTTGCGGCCGCGGAAGTTGATCCAGGCGATGGCGTAGGCGGCGAGCAGGGCGATGGCCAGCGGGGCGAGCACCGACGGCACGGTGATGACGATCGAGTTGACGAACGCCTGGGGCAGGGAGCGGCCGCTGGTCTGGCTTTCGAGGACCTGACGGTAGTTGTCGAGGGTCAGGTGGCTGACGCTCCACCAGCCGGTCGACTGGATGTCGGCCTGCGGGCGGAAGGAGGTGACGAGCAGGCCGAGGGTCGGCACGCTCCACAGCACGGCGAGGATGACCGCGGCGAGGGAGGCGGCCGGCGAGGTGAGCCGGCGGCGGGCGAGACGGGCGCGCATCAGGCCTCCCAGCGGCGCAGCTGGCGGATGTTGTACCAGATGACGGGCAGCACGAGCACGAAGAGCAGCACGGCGAGGGTGGAGCCGAGGCCCTGGTTGTCAGAGCGGAACGACTGGGTGTAGAACTCGTTGGCCACGACGCTGGAGTCGAACTGGCCGCCGGTCATGGTGCGCACGATGTCGAAGACCTTCAGCGTCCAGATGGCGATGGTGGTGAGCACGACGACGAGCGCGGGGCGGATGCTCGGCAGCGTGATGCGGCGAAACATGCCGAAGCCGCTGACGCCGTCGAGCTGGGCCGACTCGACGATCTCGGCCGGGATCTCCTTGATGGCGGCCGAGAGCACGGTCATCGCGAAGCCGGCCTGGATCCAGATCATGACGACGACGAGCAGCAGGGTGTTGAGCGGCGGGGTGATGAGCCACTGCCGCGGGCTGCCGCCGGCCGCGACGAGCAGCCGGTTGAGCAGCCCGATCTGATCGACGCCGGGCAGATCCGGGCGGTACTCGTACACGAACTTCCAGATGATGGAGGCCCCCACGAACGAGATGGCCATCGGCAGGAAGATCAGCGCCTTGGCCGCGGCCTCGAAGCGGCTGCGGTCGACGAGTACCGCGTAGACGAGCCCGACCGCGGTCGCGGCGACCGGTGAGAGCAGCACCCACACGGCGGTGTTGCGCAGCACCAGCAGCTGGTCCGGGGATCCGAAGACGGTGGCGTAGTTGGCGAGGCCGATGAACCGCTCGCCGTGGGCATCGGAGAACGAGGCGATGATCGTGCGCACCGCCGGGTAGACGACGGCGACGGCGAGCCCGACGACCGCCGGGGCGAGGAACAGCCAGGCCACCCGCCGGTCGCCGCGCGGGCCGTCGAGGCGGCCGGCGACGAGCAGGATCGCGGCGACGACTACGGCGAACGCGCCGAGCCCGAGGGCGAGCTGGCCGAACTTGGCCGCTGTGTCCATGAGCCTTGTGAACCTTCCTTCCGCCGGGCGGGGCGGCCGGTGGGCCGCCCCGCCACGCGCTCACCTGGGCCAGGCCTTCTCGATGGCGTCGAGGGTCGCCTGGGTCGACTGGCCGGTGACCCAGTTGGTGCCCTGCTTCCAGAAGGCGTTGGTGCCGACGGCGGCCGGCATCTGGTCGGAGCCGTCGTAGCGGAAGACGGCCTTGGGGTCCTGCAGGATCTGGGCGGAGAGCTTGTCGATCGGGTTGGTCAGCTTGCTGGCGTCCATGCCGGTGTTGGCCGAGATCCAGCCGCCGCCCGGGGTGGCCTTGACCTTCTCGTTGGCCCAGGTGTCGGAGGCCAGGAACGTCTGGAACGCCTTGACCTCGGGCCGGTCGGCGAACGCGACCACGAACTCACCGCCGCCGAGGACGGGCTTGGAGGTGTCGTCCTTGCTGGGGAAGTAGAAGGCGTAGATGTCGCCGTCCGGCGAGACGTCGGTGCCCTTCGGCCAGTTCTGCGCGTAGAAGGAGCCCTGGCGGTGCAGCGTGCACTGGCCCTTGAGGATCGGCAGGCCGGCGTCCTGGAACTGGGTCGACGCGACGCTCTTGACGTCGCCGAGGCCGCCGTTGACGTAGGCCGGGTTCTTGAGGTACTCCCCGGCGGCGTCCAGCGCGGCCGTCGCCTCGGGGCTGTTGAACGGGGTCTTGTGGTTGACCCAGTCGTCGTACGCCTGCGGGCCCGACAGGCGCAGCATCATCTCCTCCATCCAGTCGGTGACCGGCCAGCCGGTCGCGTCGCCGGAGCCGATGCCGGCGCACCACGGCTTCGCCCCGGTCGCCGCGATCTTGTCCGACAGCGCCTTGAGCTCGTCGAGGGTCTTGGGCACCGTGTACCCCTTGGCCTTGAACTCCTTCGGGGAGTACCAGACGAAGGATTTGACGTTGGCGCCGAGCGGGGCGCCGTAGACCTTGCCGTTGACGGTCACGTAGCCCTGCCAGGACTCGCTCCAGAACTTCTTGAGGTTGGCCGTGACGGTGACCGGCGCCTCGACCGCCTTGCCGGTCTCGACGAGCTGCTTGACCAGGCCGGGCTGCGCGAAGACGGCGAGGTCGGGCGGGTTGCCGCCCTTGATGCGCACCTGGACCTGGGTGTCGAACTCCCTCTCGCCCTGGAACTCGACGGTGATGCCGGTGCAGCGCTCGAAGTTCTTGTAGGAGTTGATGTGCGGCTCGTCCTCCGGGGCGACGATCGCGGTGTAGAAGGAGACGGTCTTGCCCTTGTGCATGCCGTAGCTCTGGTAGTCCTCGCAGCCGGACGGCATGGTGCCGCCGGTGTCGGACCCGGCGTCGCCGCAGCCGGTGAGCAGCAGGGCGCAGGCCACGGCGGCGCCTAACGCTTGGAGCAGAGGTTTGGGTCGCATGGTGGGGGCCTTCCTTACGGGGTGTCGGGCGAGGCGGCGAGCTGCTGGAAGAGGGCGAACAGCTCGTTGGGGTGGCGGGCGAGGCCGCCGACGTCGTCGGGGTCGAGGGTGACGAGGCCGAGGCGGTGCAGGTGGTCCTCGACGGGGTCGAGCGCCTCGCGGTACTGCCAGCGGACCTGGTCGAAGAAGGGCCACCAGATGTACCCGGCGATGTCGACCTCGCTACGGAGCCGGCGCAGCAGGGTCACTGAGTCGCGCAGCCAGGCGGCCCGCTGCTCCCACGTGCCCTCGTAGCTGGTCTCGGTGAGCATGACGGGCACGCCGTAGCGGGCGGCGGTCTCGCGGACGAGCTCCTCGAGCCCGGCGACGCCGTCGTCGCGCTCCCGGCCGCCGACGATGGTGGACCACATCGGGTAGTAGTTGATGCCCATGACGTCGGGCTGGGCGGTGCGCTCGGTGAACTCGACGAGGTCGGCGTCGGTCCAGCCGTGGCGGGTCAGGTACTCCAGCAGTGGGTGGCCGGCGCCGACCCGGCCGGTGACGAGGTCGGTGCACAGGTGCCGCCGCTCGCGCAGCAGGGCGGCCTCGTCGCTCTCGCCGGGCTCGGGCGGGTAGCGAAACGACGCCTCGACGTGCACGAACGTGGCCCGGCCGGCGGTGGTGTCGGCGATCGCGCGCTGGGTGGCGACGATCCCGCGGGCGATGTTGCGCATGAGCTGCAGGTAGCCGTCGTGGCCGGTGAGGTACGGCGGCCAGGTCCCGGACTCCCCGCACAGCCGCGCCGTCCACTGTGGCTCGTTGAGCGGGGTCCAGGCGGTGAGCCGGTCGCCGTAGCGCTCGGCGAGCCGGGCCGCGTACTCGGCGACCGCGTCCGGGTAGTTGCGGTTGAGGAAGTGGTTGTCGAGCCAGCGGGGCGTGCCGTAGTGCACCAGGTCGACAATGACCTCGAGGCCGAGCTCGCACAGCCGGTCGACGACCCGGTCGGTCCAGTCCCAGGTGTAGACGCCGGGCGCCGGGTTGACGCGGTACCACGGGAAGCCGTAGCGGATGGTGCTCGCCCCGGCCTCGCGGGCCAGCCCGAGGTCGGCGTGCCAGTGGGTGTAATGCTGGGTCAGCTCGTACTCCTCGAGGCGGCGCCGCCCGGGGGCCTCGTGCACGACGAACGTGTCCTCGATGCCGACGCCGAGGCGGAACCGCCCGTCCGCGAACTGGTTCATGCCGCCCCTCCCCCGGCCGCCTCAAGCAGGTCGGCCAGCGTCGCCAGGGCGGTCGGGTCGCCCTCGAGGACGGCGTCGACGAGCGGCAGCTGACACAGCCACAAACGCCCCAGGTGTACGTCCAGTGCTCCCACGACCGTGCCGGTGACCCGGCCGGGCAGCGGCTTGTAGACCCCGACCGCGGTGTGCTGCGGCCAGTCGCGCCCGGCCAGTGTGGTGTACACGACCTCGGCGGTGACGCTCAGCAGCTCGGTGGTGACGACGGTGCCGGGGCGCAGGGCCCGCAGCACCGGCTCGGCGGCGGCGAAGACGTTGGGCAGCGAGCCCCACTCGGTGGCGAGGTCGACGGCCGTGGCCGGGACCGGCAGGTGCGCGGCGCCGGCCACGCCCTGGGCGAGCACGAGCACCGGCCGGCCCTCCCGCAGCGCGGCCTCGACGGCGGGCCCGGTCGCGGGGCCGAGGGCGGCCTCGCCGACGACGAGCACGCCGCCCGCCCCGCCG
>NZ_BAAARV010000114.1:0-21506 GCF_039532525.1 Dactylosporangium salmoneum | reverse complement strand
TCCGCTATGTGCGCAAAGTCCGTGTCGTTACGCCACGGCCTATCGAACTTGGTGAGATCACCTCATTACCTACGACCAAGCCCCGATACACAACGGTCCGATCACCGCAGCCGACATCCTGATGGCCAACCTGCTCAGTCTTCGACTGGGTTGGTCCGATGTCACACCGCTCTTCTCTACGGCCCCGTCACGGTTCTCGGATCTCCGTCAGGCATTGGACGACGCACTCGACGAGGTCCGGCAACTACCTGGCCTGGAGGACTGCGACGACGTCCAGTTAGCCATGCCGGCCTTGGACAACGCCAACGATACGGCAGGGGCGATGCAGCCCTATAACCCAAAACGGCGCCGAACATGGACTGATGTGACGGTGTCGAAGGTACTTCACCGGCTCGCGCCAGTGGTGCCGATCATCGATTCCTCAGTAAAGGCGTTCTACGCGACCGCCGTGCCCGGCCGGATCCGCCAGCGCATGCGAGACGACCTATGCGCGAACCGGGACTGGATGACTGAACTCGCCAAATCCTATCCCGTACACGAACATCACATGCCGCTGACCCGTGTCGCCGACATCCTGATCTGGATGGACAGCCGAGCCAGCTCTACGACCACCGCCCAGACTTAACGGCCCGCTGGACGGGCTTCTGCTGGTACTACCCAGCCCACCAACGTTCGCGGCGTGGGGTGGCGTCAAGTCGACATCTGAGACGCCCCAGCGAACTCGGTAGATCAACGCCGCGGACCAGGTCCTTGGCAATGAGATAAGGCGGTGGCAGTACGACCGCTACGACAGCCCAGGTGTCGCAGGCGCTTCGACGAGTAGTGACGTGGACCTTGTGCAGGTCTGCAGCCGGCGCTCGGACGACGGTCAGGATGACGGCGTACGCTGCATCAGCCGCTCTTTGGCCGCCTGGATTAGAACGGCGAAGAGCCGGCGGACCAGGTCTTCGGCCAGCTGATACGAAACCCGGACGCCGGCAGGTCAGCGGAGTCGATGCCGGCGAAGGGTTCCGCGATGTACCGCACCTGGTCATACGCGGAGCCGGCGCGGCTGACGGTGACCAGGGCGAGCCGATAGTGCGGAGCGGCGTTCTTGCCGGTGAGGATCTCGTTGTGGGAGACGTAGAAGTCGTCGGCACCTTCGAACCGGGTCTTGACCTCGATACGGATCGAAGGGCCGCCGTCGGCCGGAGCGGACACGATGTCGTAACCAGGGTTGCCGAACGCCTCCTCGTGCGGTTGCCGGCCGAGCGCGCGCTCGACGGCAAGGACGAAATCGATGCCGCGCCGTTCGACGGCCTTGGTCTCGCTTGCGCGGATCGGGGCGTCCGCCGCGATCATGCTTCCGACGGCGGAGAGGGGAAGTACCAGGGCGGCAGTCGTGATGCGGGGCGGCCTGGTAGCCAGGCGGGCCTGCTGCTCGAGGAGCGCCAGTCGGGTTTGCCTGCGGACTGTGAGGTCCTGCGCCTTGCGCAGGAGGCTTTCGGAGCTTTCCTTCGGCTTGACGCCGCTTCGCTCTCGTTCCCGCGCCGCCATGGCTTCGCTGAAGAGCCGGTTCGATTCGTGCGCCAGTCGCTGGTCGACCCGGATGCGGGTCCGCTCGATCTCGGCGAGCCGGCGGGGTGCGACCTCGGCGAGGTACTCGTGGAGTGAGTGGCCGATGATCCATGTCCGGGCGCGCGACTCGGCCTCGCCCAGCCATGGCAGCTTCGCGGCGCCGGTCACAACAGCGGCGCGCGGCGCGGGGACGCAGTCGAGATATGGTGCCGGGCCGGAGGGTGTGACCCGACCGTCGGCATCGACGTAGGCGTAACGGAATCGTCGGGCGACGGACGCTTCGGTGCCGTCGGCGATCTCCTCCACCACGCCCACAAGTACCTTCGGCTCCTCAACCTCTGCCGAGGCCAGGATCGTGCCGCGCTCCAGCAGTGCTCGCAGCTGTGTGGTCGTCAGGTCGGCGACGGCGTCGTGGAGTGGATGGCCGGGGGCGAGGAGATCGGCACGCGGTTTGCCGTCCGCGTGGATACGGTCGAGTTCGAACGTGACCCGCTCGTAGCGGGAGGCCACCGGCCCGTGCTTCGTGACGGCGCGGACTGCTGCGGGAACCTGGCTGATCTCGTAGCGGCCGCGCTCGCGTCGGGCGATGCGGCCCCCGAGTCGCTGGAAGGCGTGGCGGAAGGCCCACTCGATGTAATGCGGTTGCAGGCGCCGGGCGCGGGCCTCCTCCATGTCCCGGCGCATCTGGACCAGGTCCGCGTCCGAGATGGTGTCGTGGGCGAGCGCGCGTTCCTCGAGCAGTTCTTTCAGCCCGTGGGCGACCGAATCGTCGATGACCTGCTCCATCCGGGCCCTGGTCTCGGGGAGGTCGCCGTAGCGGATGGCCGCGATGAGCAGGTCGCGCAACGGCGTCTCGTCGAAGGCCGAGCCCAGGACGTCGAAGACCTTGCCGCCGTACGCCTTGCGCTGTTCCTCGACCTTCTGCAGCAGCCGGGTGAACACCTCGCCCTCGCGGGTGTTCGCGGCTACCAGGTTCCATAGCCGGCAGACCTCAGTCTGTCCGATGCGGTGGATACGGCCGAAGCGCTGCTCGATGCGGTTGGGGTTCCACGGAAGGTCGTAGTTGACCATCAGGTGGGCCGCTTGGAGGTTGAGCCCTTCGCCGGCCGCGTCAGTGGCGAGGAGCACCTGGCAGGCGGGGTTCTTGGTGAACTCCTCGGTGATCGCCCGCCGGTCGGCCCGCCGCACACTGCCGTGAATGGCCTGGACCGCGCCAGGCCGGCCGAGCAATGCGCGGATCTTGGTGGTCAGATAGTTCAGGGTGTCACGGTGCTCGGTGAAGATGATCAGCTTTCGAGGCCGCTCGGCACCGGAACGGATGAGGTCGTTGTCCTCGAGAATTCTGCGCAGTTCAACCCATTTGCGATCGGTGTCAAGGTTGCGGACCCGCCGGGCGACCAGGATGAGCCGGTCGAGGTCGGCCAGTTCGGTGTTGAGCTCCGCGACGGTGCGAGCCGTGGTGGCCGCGTCGAGCAGCTCCTCCTCCATCTGCTCGGTCTCTTCGGCGGTGAACTCGTCGCCGTCCCACTGTCCCGGGTCGATCACCGCAGGCTCGGCGATGCTGCGGCCGTGGATCAAATCGTCGCGGCGGCGCGCGAGTCGTTCGGCGCGCCGCACCAGCGACTGGTAGATCGCCTCGGGACTGGACGCCAGACGTCGCTGCAGCACCGTGAGCGCGAAACCGACGGTGTTGCGGCGTTTGTCGTCCAGCCGTGCGGCACGGTTCATGCCCTCGCGTACGTAGTCGGTGACGCGCTCGTAGAGGTCCTGTTCATCCGCGGTGAGCTGGTACGGCACGGTCTGGGCGATGCGTTCGGGGAAGAGTGGTTTGCCGGTGAACGTGAGGAGGTCCTCCTTGACCATGCGGCGCATGAGCCCGCTGGTGTCGGCGTTGTGGACACCAGCGTTGAACCTGCCTTCGAAGCCGTCGCGTTCGAGCAGCGTGAGGAAGAGCTGGAAGTCCTCCTCCTTGCCCGCATGCGGGGTGGCGGTCATCAGCAGCAGGTGGCGGGTACGGTCCCGCAGCCGCTCACCGAGCTGGAACCGCCGGGTCTTGTTCACCTTGCCGCCGAAGTAGTGCGCGCCCATCCGGTGGGCCTCGTCCACCACGACGAGGTCGAACTCGGCGTCGTCGAGCTGGGCGGTCAGCTCCTCGCTTCGCGCGAGCTGGTCCATCCGGGCGATGAGCAACGGGTACTGCTCGAACACGGTCGAGCCGAACGCGGCGTCGACCATGGCCGGGGTGAGGATGTCGAAGCGCAGGCCGAACTTGAGGTAGAGCTCGTCCTGCCATTGGTCGACCAGTCCGCCGGGCGCGACGATCAGGCACCGTTGCACGTCATCACGCAGCACCAGCTCCTTGATGTACAAGCCAGCCATGATCGTCTTGCCGGCGCCGGGGTCGTCGGCAAGCAGGAACCGCAGCGGCGAGCGGTCGAGCATCTCCCCGTACACAGCCTGAATCTGGTGCGGCAACGGCTGTACGTCGCTCGTGGCCACCGCCAGCATCGGGTCGAACAGCCCGGCCAGCGAAATCCGCTGGACCTCGGCGACCAGGCGGAACTCCTCGGCGGCGGCGTCGAACGGTCGGCTGCCCGCGTCGGACCAGCTCAACTTGGCCTCATCGGCGCGGAACAGCACCTGCTGGCGCAGCCCGCCGTCCAGCGTCTTGTAGGTCAGCTCCACCGCATCCGAACCATGCCACTGCGCCGCGATGACGACGATCGTCTCGCCGGGGACCACGCCGCTGACCCGGACACCGGATTTGAGTTCCTCAAGCCGCATGAACCTACCTCCACCGACAGCCGGAGCTCGTGCGCACGAGCTTCGCCATTATGACGATCCCGTTCCGCATCGCGGATCCTTTACCATCACCGGACGCCAACCCGTTCGGCAGTGAGGCATGGATAAAACAGAGCGCGCAGAGATCCGAAGCCTCGTGGCGGACCTCGAGCACTGGGGCCGGCGAGCCACGGAGACGCAGACACGGCGGCATGCCGTCCAGGCCGCCGCGGCCAACGGCGAACAGAACTTGCAAACCCGCAGCGTCGGGATCAGTCGGGCGGGCCGGATCGCCTGGCGCGTTGTTCCCCTCCAATCCAGCGACCAGGGCATTGTCGGACACCTCTGGCAGCGCGCGAACCTTCCTGCGGAAACCGCCGGCGACCGCGCCTTGCAGCGGCTGCTCACCAAGGAAGCGCCGCGGGTCATCGCCGAGGTCAGCCCGCTACTCGGCCTACGTCGCTTCTTCACCGGATCGGCAAAGAAGCAGTCGGCTGAAGCCGCGGCTGATGCACTGCGCCGTCACCATGCGGCGATCACCAAAGCCCGCGGACCGCAGCGCCTTGAGCAACTCGGCTCCGTCGATGCGACCTACCGTTCGGGATTACCCGGGTTGCATGCGCTGCTCGATCCGGCGCTGCGGTTGGAGCTGCTGTCAGGGCGGTCCGGCCCACGACCGGAGATGCTCGACCGGTCCGTATTCAGCGGTCTGCCCGCGGCGCTTGACACGATCGCCAAGGTCGTCGCGAGTGAGGACTCCTACCGCTCCGCGGCGCGCGCCGCGGGTGACAAGGTTCGCAAGGCAGAGGTACAGCGCGTCCTGCAGGAGATGCCGCTGGAGGCGCTCAAGGACGCGACCCGTGACCGTCTCCGGCTGGGTCCGCTCGCCGATGCCGGCGTCACGACCGTGCAGGAGGTACTGCACCGGGGAAAAGCCCTGGCGACGCTCGCGGGCGTCGGCGAGACTTCCGCGCGGCGCATGCTCGGTGCGGCACGGACGCTGCAACGCACAACCTACGATGAGATGCCGGTCCGCATCGACATCGCCAAGCGCCACCCGGAAACCACCCACCTGCTGCGCTGCCTTGCCGAGTGGGACGCGTGCCGTGTGACCCGGGGCGCGGCCGACGATCTTGCGCGCGCGGCCGAGCTCGCTCCGTTGCGCGCCGCCATCGGCGTCTGGACAAGTCACCTGCTCGTGATTCCGGCCGCGACGGCTGCCGTCGATGATCTGCGCGAGAGCATCCAGATCGTCACACGGCGGGCCGATCAACTTGGCATGTCCTCCGCGTCGGGAGCCGCCGGCGTCCGCGCGGACCCGTGGGACGACTTCCTGGCCCGGCCCGCCGACTACTTCGCCATGCTCTCCGAGCTCGGATTCATCACCGAAGACGAGAACGCGGTGCTCGGAGACCTCCCGGAGGAGATCATCGAGGCGGTGCGCAACCAGGCGCTGAGCGGTGAGCACCTCACCGCATCGCTGCGCGGCTACCAGAGCTTCGCCGCCCGCTTCGCCCTCGTCCAGCGAAAGGTCATCATCGGGGACGAAATGGGCCTCGGCAAGACGGTCGAAGCCATCGCCGTCCTGGCCCACCTCCGCAGCCGCGGTGAGACCCACTTCCTGGTGATATGCCCGGCCGCCGTCGTGACGAACTGGCTGCGCGAGGTGGCCGGCAAGTCGAAGCTGCGACCGTACCGGGTGCACGGGGCCGAGCGCACCCAGGCAGCGCGCACGTGGATGCGGGACGGCGGCGTCGCCGTCACCACGTACGAAACTCTGGCCTGGTTGGAGTCCGCGCTGACCGGCCCGCGCGACCTGGCCTGCCTCGTGGTCGACGAGGCGCACTACATCAAGAATCCCGACGCGCAGCGGAGCAGACGGACGAAGGCCCTCATCACCCGCGCCGACCGCGCCATCCTGCTCACCGGTACACCGCTGGAGAACAGACTGGAGGAATTCCGCAATCTGGCCTCGTACGTGCGGCCTGACCTCACCGTCGATGCCACGGACCTGGCACCGCGGAAGTTCCGGCGGCAGATCGCACCGGCCTACCTTCGCCGCAACCAGGAGGACGTGCTGACGGAACTCCCCGAGCTCGTCGAGGTCGAGGAGTGGCTGCCGATGTCGACCGCGGACAGTGCCCGTTACCGCGACGCCGTCACGCAGGGCAACTTCATGGAGATGCGGCAGGCGGCCATGCTCGTGGGGCCGAAGTCGACGAAGATGCAGCGGCTGATCGAAATCGCCCGTGAAGCGGCGGACAACGAGCGGCGGGTCATCGTCTTCTCCCACTTCCGGCAGGTGCTGGACCTGGTTGCCCAGTCGCTGCCTGGCCAAGTGTTCGGACCGCTGACAGGTTCGGTGCCGGCGAGCCAGCGTCAGCAGATGGTGGACCGATTCTCCTCCGCCACACACGGCGCCGTCCTGGTTGCCCAGATCCTGGCCGGCGGAGTTGGCCTCAACATCCAGGCCGCATCCGTCATTGTCATCTGCGAACCCCAGCTCAAGCCCACCACCGAGGCCCAGGCCATCGCTCGTGCACACCGGATGGGACAGGTTCAATCGGTACAGGTGCACCGGCTGTTGTCCGAAGACAGTGTCGATCAACGGATCGTCGAACTACTGGCCGCCAAGAAGCGGTTGTTCGACGACTTCGCTAGGGTCAGCGACATGGCCGACTCCGCTCCCGAGGCGGTGGACCTCTCCGAGGCCGAACTCGCCCGCAAGGTCGTGGCCGCTGAGCGCGAACGACTCGCCCGACGATCGACTGGCCAGGCCTGACTGGACGCGTCGTGAGGCAGACCTCCGGGCGAAGGGACGGCCGCCTACAGATCCTCGGCCCACGTCGCCGCTGCGTCCATGAGTACGCGCGCAGATACGGCCTCCTGTGGAATGCGCTGCCCGTTTACCAGTAGTGTTCGAGCCGGCAGCGCGAGCTGTTCGAGCCATTTGGCGATTTCACTGGCACGTTGCGGTTCAACTGGCGGTTGCCCGTGTTGAACCGCGCAGCAGTCAAGCAACAAGCGATAGAGGCCGTATGCCGGACGTACAGCCGGCAGGCCCTCGGCGGCGGCCGCCGTTGCGGCTGCTGCCGGGATGCGCAGCCCGTCGGCGTCCAGGTCGCCGAAGTAGGCGATGTCCCGGACGTCCGGCAGTTCGCCGACGCTCAGCACCGACGCCTCGAAGGCGCCGCCGGCTCCCCATCCAACAAATCCGACGTTCGTAGCTGTGCCGGGCAGGACTCGGCTCAGCGAGTCGAACGTGTCGGCGTTCTCCACCACGAGCAGGATCGGGCCGCTCCCGACGTGCCGCACGGGTAGCGGCGGGTGCGCGCGGAACGTCCGCAGCAGATCGAGCGTGAGCCGGCCCGGCCCGAACAGCGACGTACCGATCAATGCGTCCAGTCGCTTTTCGTACCCGAACACCTCCAAAGACCGCTCCCGCAGCGGCAGGACGTCGCGATCGCGGCCTCGGTCGCGTAGCCAGCCGTTGATCGTCTGCAGCACGCCGATCTGCCCGACGGTCAGCCTCGCCGTGGCCGCCCAGGCGAGCTCTGGCCGCCATGGCACCGCTCGGGCCAGCTCGGCAGCACTCGCCGTCGCTGTAGGCGCCGGCAAGGTCAGCCGGATTGGCAACGGTGGTGCCGCCGACCGGTCGAGGCTTTTCGACGGTATGACCACGCCTGCTTCGGCCAGGGCAGCGATCGTCGCGGCAAGGTCGAGCCGGCGCGTCGGACGGGTGGAGGATGCTGGGTCGGCGCGGGCGAAGAGTGGCCAGAGCTCGGCTAGCGTGATGGTGCGCCGGTCCCATGCGTCGAGTTCAGCCGCGAGGCGGCCCGCCCGAGGGGTCAACGAGTGATCGTGCGATGCGGCGATGCTCATCCCGGCCTACGGAAGACGCGAGTGGCGGTTACTGTGCCCGGCGCTATCTCGCCCGATGCCGCGTCGTCGCCGCTGAACGGTTCGGGGAGCTGCTGCCGGACGATTTCTGCGACCCTGATGTGTTTCATCCCGGCCCGCAGGTCGGCGTCGTTGCGCATACGCACCCACAGCGGGAACGCTGCCAACGCCCGGTCATCGGACAGCCCGGTTGTGTACACGAGCTGCACCCCGAGCGCGGCAGCCACACCTTGTTGTAGCTCCAGCAGGTACTCGGCGCTGGCCTTGCCGATGGGGTTGTCCAGGAACAGCACTCCGGAGTGTCGTGCGCGCAGCTGACCGCGTTCGTTGGCTCGCAGCGCGGCCATCGTGCAGTAGAGGACGATGGCAGCGGTGAGTTCCTGACCGCCGGAGAAGACCTCGTTCATGCTTTCGACCGGCACGCGTTCGTCGCGCAGCACCGCGTCGGGTTTCAGGACGTCGACGGTGAAGCCTTTCGGCACCGCCGCCTCAACGCTGCGCAGCAGCAGGGCTAGTCCATCGCGTTTGGGCGCCGTGCCGCGGCTTCCCGCGTTGCGGCTGCTGGTTGTGGTGGCAAGGTCGTCGACGACTTCGCCGACCCGGGCGGTGAGGAGGCTCGGGTCAGGCTCGGTGAACCGGATGCGCAGGAACTCCTTGCCCTCCCAGTCGCCGAGCCCGGCAGGGAGCTTCGACAGCCGGGAAGCGGTTCGTAGCGTCTTGAGGGCTCCGTCAACGAGGGCCGACAGCCGGTCGACGATGAGCTTTCGGTGTCGGCTCGCCGAGTCCAGGTCGGTGGTCAAGGTAGCCAAGCGTTGTTCGAGCTGCGTGGTGAACTCACCGGCGCGAGCGGCCACCTGCTCGCGCTCGAGGCCGACAAGGGCTCGGCGCGCCACGTTGTTCATCGTCTCGAACCGAGAGTTTCCAGCGAAGCGTACGGCGTCGTCAACGAGCCTGGCGACCTCAGCCCGGCTGCGACGCTCCTCGGATCCCGTGACCCGGAACCGGTCACGCACTCGATCGGTTGCGGCCATCGCCTGGGCGGGTTCCCCGGGAAATGGCTCATCGGCCTCGGCATCAGGATGCTCGTCGCCCGCCTCGGTCTGCTCGAGCAGTGTGGCAAGCGGCGTGACGACCTCACGGAAGGCCCGCGTCGCCTCGGCAGCAGCAGCGGCCCGGCTTTCGAGACCTGCGGTGTGAGCATTCGCGGCCTCGAGACGTTCCTGGGCCGTGCGTTGCTCGACGACGGCCGCCGCAAGCAGCGTCCTACCGTGTTCGGCGGACGTCGGCCGCCGGTCGTCGGGCAGCTGGATCCAGACCCTGCGGTTGTCGGAGGGCGTGTTCGACGCCAGCTCGTTGCGGAGCCTTCCGATCTGTTCTGTGGCGGCGCCGACGGCCGCGTCGCAGCGGGTCCGTTCGCGCTGAGCTCGGGCAACCGCCGCCTGCCGGCCGGCGGAGTCGGCGCCGTCCGGGGTGGCCAGCAGTTCCCGGGCGCGGCCGACGTCGGACGGGTTGCGGCCGGCCAGTTCGGTACGCAGCCGTGCCGCCTCGGTTTCCGCCGCCCCCGCGGCGGCGCGCAGGTCGTGTCCGACCTCGACAGCGGCGTAGGTGGCGGCCGCCGCCAGATAGGCAGCTCGCAGGTCAGTAAGACTGTCGTCCGGCACGCTGTCGGGCAGCTGTCCCGAAGCGGTGACCACGTCCCGCATCCCGTCGCGGTGGCGTGCCGCGCGGCCCGCCGCGTTTTCCGCGGCCCGAGCTGCCTCGGAGGCCAGTTCAAGAGCCCGTTCCCGCTCCGCGGTCAGTGTTTCGACGGTGCGCTCGGCAAGTTTGATTTCCTCGTCCAACTCGGGGAGCCGCGCTCGCTGCTGCATCGCGTCCTCGACCGCCTCGGCCAGGTGTCGCAGCGCCATAGATCGTTCGACGGCGGTACGCTCAGCTGTGCGCAGCTCAACGAGTTCAGCACCGATCTGCTCCAGGTTCTCCGCAGCGTCGCCCGCGGCATCACGGGCGGTACGATCGGCTTCAACGGCCGCTCCGAGGGCTTCCTCCGCAAGGGTGAGAGCCTGACGCAGTTCGTCGAGCTGGCCCGGCGGGCAGGTCTTCCGCCACGCCGCCAGCTCGGCGCGGAGCTCCCTCAGCTGGGTCAACAGTTCATCGCCGGTCTGGATTTCGGCGCCGCGGGCAGTCATCGCCCCGCGCAACTCAAGACGACGACGCTCCACGGCCTCCGGGTCGAACAACGCCGGGTTCGGCTCGACGACGAACTGTTCTACCGCTGCGGGTTCGCTGGCATGTTCGGGCGTGGGACTGGCCTCTCCGTGCATTCGGAGTAGGCGTGCGCCGGTTCCGACCGCCACCGCGGCGGCGGGCAGCAGGCGGGCGGCGTCAAGCGCCGTGCGCGCAGCCTCGACGGCGCCGACGTCAACGACAACGATGCCGTCAACGAGCTGCGGGTGGTCGGAGATGATCTGGCCGCGCTCGTCGGCGGGTACGTTCTCGGCCAGATACCGCCAACCGGCGTGGGCTGCGATCCCGACCGTCCGCAGCGCATCGAGGCTCTGTTCGACCTCCGGTCTCGGCGGAAGGAGGCCACCATTGCCCAGCGCGTCAAGGATGCGCTGGTCGTCACGCTGGGCTGCTCGCAGCTCGCTCAGGTGTTCGTCCCGCAGCTTCGCATCGGCGTGCAGTCGTTCAGCGATCGTTTCGGCGCAGGCGTCAAGCGTCGATCCGAGACGACCTTGTACCCGCGCGCCGTGATTTCGTCGAGGAGTTGCGGCGTCTGTTCCACGGTCTTTCCACGTCGGTGCGGAAGTATGCAGCGGCGCAAGCGCTCGATCCCAGCTTGGTCACCCGGTACCTGAAAGGCGATGTAATGCCGCCGACAAGCTTTGTGATCGAGCTCTGCAACGATGCAGGAGCAGACAAGGTGAGGCTCGGACGCCTGCATCTCGCAGCGCAGGAGGCCCAGCCTCGCGGGTGGGGACATGCCACCCGTCTGCGGCAAGAAGCCGCAACAGCACGCCGACAGGCCATGCATGCGAAACGCGAATTACAGTTGACCGCCGCGGCACTGGCGGATGCCCAAGATCGCATCTGCGAGCTCGAGCAGCAGCTGGCAAACCTCCGTGGACTGACGAGTCCTGCCGGCCATATCGGCGGGCGCCCGGTCTGGTATGCCGGGCCACGAGGCCGGCTGCTCACACGGCAGACCCCCGCTTTCGGCGCTCAGGTTGACCAGGTGTCGGACAGGATCGTCGCGCACCTGCGCCATCCGCAGTCAGGTCCAGGGATTCCGGCCTGCGGGACGGTGCTCGTGCCGCAGCAATCGGGCAAGTCGGCGTACGTTAGCGCTGTAACTGTCAAAGCGGCCGATGCTGGATTCGGGCTCGTCATGGTGCTTAGTGGGCCGTGGAACGCTGAGCGCACACAGTTGCAGGCGAATATCGAGGCAGCGCTGCCACCGCGTGCCCACGACATTCCGCCGGTGCGCTGGCTCACCTCGGTCACCCGCGACTACCGCAGAGCTGTACGGCAATTGCGCACGATGCCGGATCGGCAGCCGATCCTGATGGTGGTTAAGCGGAACGCGGCCGTGCTACGGAAGGTGATCGCTGATCTGCGTGAAGCCCGCAACGCGATCTCTGATGTTCCGGCACTGATCATCGATGCCGCTGGCGATACGGCACTTGCCGGCGACCGAGTAGAATCGCTGCTCAACTCGGTGCTGGACGTTGTGCCGCGCACGCAGTACATCAGGTTCGCGAGCGTCGGCGCAGATCAGGGAGTGCCGAGTCAAGACTTCGTACTGTCGGTGCCTGCCTCTGATGACTGAAAGACCCTAGGGCCCGACCCAGCCGTAGGTCATGCCCTTACTACTACAACGACAAGCGCCGGCTCAACCACGACCTTCCTGGTCAGAGCGCTTCCCTCACCGGCGAAGGCCGGGGGTCTGAAGACCATCAGCCGATCGGGTCGTCAAAGCCTCCGTCCCCGCTCAGCCGCCGACGAACACGGACCCAATCGGCATCCGCTACCTGTCTCCGCCGCCGCTTTGACCGCCGAACCCGACAATGGCAACCACCGCCCGGCATCGGGCCAGCCGCACCGCGATTACATCGTCAATCAACCTGCGGGCCCATCAACCAGGTGGACGGCAGGTCAATGCGTTGGGCAATGGTGCGTGTCGGACCTGCACCCAACACCCCTCCACGAGGTAAGGCCGACCTAACACTCCAGCCAGGGGCCCTCTCCCATGACGACCTAGTCTTCATCCCTTCGTGCGTTTCGGCGCCCAGTCAAGCTCAGACTCGGTGGTTGGACCGGATCGGTAGCGGCGAGCCAGTCTCGCGACGTGCTCCACGGCGCCGTCATCGACGATGTACGAGGCGCTGGCGCTGATCCAGCGGTAGTTGTCGTCGCGGCTCGCGAACGTGTCGTGGTGGAGCTCGCAGCCGACCAGCACCGTCCAAAATATAGAGCGTCCGGCGTCGGCAAGTCGAGGCAGCAGATCGCGGCGCATCAGCAGAGTCGCCGGGCCGCCGACCGCTACCGAGGGGTCGTGCACGCCGACGCCGTTGACGTCGCGCCAGACGAAGTCGACACCCCGGCGAAGCCGCAGGATGTCGAGCAGCTGGCGGCTCGGGACATAGCCCCGGGTCTGTTCGTCGGCGGACGCATCACGAGCCGTTCCCATGCCGCCGTACCAGGCCGCGCACTCTTCGAACCTGGTCGGCGGCTCTTCGCGGCCGCGCCACTCGCTGTCGCCATCTGCGGCCGCCCACTCAAGGGAGTCCGGGTGTCCGCCCAGCAGCACGCCGTGCAGATCTGGGCGCTCAGGCATCCACCGGCCGAACCAGTCCTTGCCGTCGGCCCAGGCGCGCAGCCGCTCGGCGTCGCTCAACGGGACGAGGTATGCGTGGAGCTGCAGCCATACGGCATGCCGAGGCGTCTGGAGTGCCAAGAGCTCCGGCGGCAGCGGCTGCTCCCAGGCAGGGCTACCGGCGAGCGCGAGCCAGGCGACGCCCGAGGAATCGATGAGCGTGATGAGGTCCAGGGGATCGGGTATGGCACTGGTGTCCAGTGGGTATTCGGCTGGCGGCGACGACTCGAAGGACGCGCCGACTGGCGAGAACCATTGACGTTCCCGCGCACGAGGTGGCTCTGGCTTCCGGGCCAGCAGGGTCGGATCGATGTCGCGCCAGGTGACCTGCTCCGGATTGGTGACGGCCGCGGGGGCTTCACTTGGCTGGGTCTGGATCAGGTGATGGTCCGTGATGCGCCCGAGCGTCTCGTAGAACCCGATCCACTGGTACTTCTTCCCGATGCGCTCCAGCTCCTCGTTGCGGCTGCGTCGGCGTGCTATCCCTCGGTCGCTGTCGCAGAACCGCTCCGGGGTCCAGCCCAAGTCGACGACTCGGTCGAAGATTGCGGCCTGCGCCGTGCGGAGCAGGCCGCGGCGGTCCGTCGTCTGCAGGTCGCGCAGCGCGGGCTCGATGATGTATCGCCCGAAGTCGCCGAAGCCGGTGAGCGACCTCCAGATCAAGCCGTAGCCGGTGTCCTCGGGCTCAATCATCGCCTCGATCTCGGCCTGCGACCGGGCCTTGACCGGCCAGGCGGCCCCGTATGGCGGATCAGCCGCCGGGCCGGACCATCCGACGGACCGGGCGAACTCGAACGTACGCCGTAGGTAGTCGCGCGTCAGCAGGTGTTCGGGCATGCGTTTGGCGATGAGCGCCTGCGCGGCGTCGGCGATTTCGACGATCGCCGTCCGGTCGTCGGTTCGCAGCACCGTGCCGCAGGCTGCTGCGGCCATCCGCTCGATCACGTATGGGTCGTTCACCTCGCCGAACCGGCGCAGGCCGCTGGCGAAGCCCACGGGCGCTCGCCCAGCAATGCAGACGATGGCCTTCGTCGCGCGATCGCGGACCCGGCGGTCGCTGGAGGCCGTGAGCCACCCAAGGAGCTGGACTGCGAGGCGCGCCACGTCGTCCGGCAGTACCGAGGGCTCGGCACTGTTCGTCGGCCACGCCCACTCGAGGAGCCGGCCAACGGCCGTCTCCTCACCCTGGTGGGCCGTGTCGGTAAGCGCAACGGACCACTCCACGTCGCGCTTGCCGACATCCAGAGCTGAGAGGCGGCCGTGCAGCCAGTCCGCGTTGAGCCGATGACCTGGGACGCAGGCGAGACCAACGATCGTCTCCAGCAGAACGGGGCGCCAGTACTCGTGTTCGAGCAGCAGCTCCACGAGCTCCACCGCCCGCGAGGAGACCGAGGCCGGCGACCGCAACGGGATACTGTTGACAAAACCGTCGATGCGGTCGAACGGCGCCGCACCGCTGTCGTCCAGCCCGAGGTCGATCAGCTCAACTTGGTGACGCTCGGGCACGATGACGGCGAGGGCACCCAGCAGCCCATCCTCGCGCCACCTGTCGTCTCCGAGCTCCTGGAGCCAGGACCGGATCAGCTCGGGCGAGCGGCTCGCTACCTGCTCGGCGCGGATGATGTCGCCGAGGCGCTGGTAGCCGAAGACGATACGTCCGCCAGCGATCTCGTTGAGCACGCCCTCGGCGATGAGGCCTAGCAGCAGCGACGTCGACCATGGCCGGTTCGGCAGGACGGCTGTCGTGATGCGCTGGACGTCGGCTCGCGGCATGGGGCCGTCGCCGAGCTTCGCGAGCTCGCGAACGGCGGCGCCGACCGGGTTGTCAAACTCGTCGTAGTCGCACCTTCCGGCGCCCGACAGGCGTCGGTTGACGGCGTCCAGAAACGCCCGGCAGATCGCGGCGACGCCGGCGCTGCCGAATGGAAGGCTGTCCTCGCCGAGCGTGACGAGCGCCTCGCACGCCAGCTTCAGGAAGAGCGGATTGCCAAACTCGGGGTTCCACACGGGAAAGGCCGGCTGCTCTAGTCCGTACTCGCGCGTGAACCGGCGTATTGCGGTGCCGGTTGCCTCGGCGAATCCCACGTGCTCGACCCGTGGAATGGCGAGGTCGCCGACGACCCGCCCGACGAATTCGGTTCTGCAGGACAACACGATCCCGACGTGCCGGTACCGGGCAGCCGCCTGCACCAGGACGCGGACCTCGTCGCACCACCGCTCTGGTCGTTCGCCCTCGTTCAGGGCATCGATCATGAGCAGCCCGATGCAGCCGGTGGCCTCCGCAGCGGCGTCCAGTACGGCGAGGACGTCGTCGGCCGAGCCGCCGAGCTGGGTCATCTCGGCCAGCTGCGGCAGCAATGCCCGGCCGTCGAAGTCTTGACCAGCGATGAGGATAGTGGGGCGGCCATCGGCGAGCCGGGCTCGTGCGACGTCACATAGCAGGTGGGTCTTGCCGACGCCGGCTCGCCCGACGAGCAGGAGGGCGCGCGCACGCGCGGCCCGGCCGGCCGCGGCCCGCTCTAGGTCGCCGGCCCGTTCGAGCGCGCCGGAGGCGTCGCGTACGTGGGCGTACAGCGAGGCGGCCTCACCGACAAAGTGGGAGTGCTGCTCGAGACAATGTTCGTACAGCAGATCCGAGACCCGCTGTACGGACTCCGCTGCCGCCGCGAGCGGGCCGGCGGCAGCGGCCGGAAGCCCAACCGATTGCAGCTCGCCGATCACGGCGGCGACGGCCGCGTCCGCCGAGGTGAGCGCGGTCGCCGCACTGCCCAGGGCCTCGCCGAACAGTCCGGCCAACGGCCCGGGCGCTCGCCAGGTCCAGCGCCGGGACGCCCGTAGCGCCGCCAGCGCGGTCTGCCACTGCTCCAGGTAGGCGGTCTCGCGCCCGACGGCCTGCAGAGCCTGTACGGCGGGTACCTCGACGTGCAGCTCCGGTGTGTACCGGCGGCCCAGTTTGGCGATCACGTCGCCGAGCCGCCGTGCCAGCCAGTCGGCGGTCAGAATGTCGGCCGAGAACCAGTACCGTGCGCGTCCTGCGTTAAGCGCCTCGGTCAGCGCCGCAACCATCTGGTGCAGGCCCACGAAAACGAACTCGACGTCGAGGCCCTTCGCCCGCGCGAGTTCCTGCCAACTCTCTACCTTGGCGGTCCAGCGGGTGTGCGCCGACTCGCGGTCGCCGGTATCTCCGGCCGGAAGGTCGAAGGGGCAAGCGACGAAGTACCGCCGCAGCGTCGGCTCGCGCTCGAGCGCGCGCTTGACGGAGGAGGTGATCTGGCCGGCGGCCGACGCGTTGAATTCGAAGATGTACTTGGCCTGCCACGCCCACACGTCGCCGTTCTGTAGGACGCCGCGGCCCTCGCGTCCGCCGTCGGGGTTGCCGAACCGTTCGAAGCGCACGCCCTCGGGCCACACGAAAATGCTCTCTTCGATGAGGGTCGAGGAGAGCTCCTCAAAGGCGTTCGAACGCGAGGCGGGCTGTCCGTAGGGCCGGATACGGGCGAAGTCAATGTCGGGGAGCGTGACAGACAAGCGGGCGTACCTCGTACTCGAGACCAATGACACGTCGAGGGAAGCGTATCTCGTGACCAGGGACACTCTCTGACACCCGCCGCGGCCACGCCCGTCCGTCGGCGGCGATCACAGTCGGCGCCGCCTCCGGCCGCCTCGCAGGAGCCCGCCGATTTCCGGCTGGCCCTGAAACAACTCGGGCTGCTGACGCGAACGACCGCCGCGTTCGACGACATCCCCTGACCACTAGCCGTCCCTCGATCGGTGCACAGTCATAGCCGCGTTCCGGTCGCAAGGTCATGGCGGCCCTGGGGACGCCTGTCCCCCAAATCCCGACCACGACCGCCACCGCCCGGCGACCGGCCGCGCCGCGGACAAGATCGTTAGTTGACCTGCGGGACCACCAACCACGCCGACGGCAGGTCAGGGCGTTGGGAAATGGTGCGTGTCAGGCCTGGCCCAACACCCCCTCCACGAAGTCAGGCTGACCTAAGAACTCGAGCACACTGCGGTCGTGAAGACCCACGCATCAAGGCGCGGAACGACGGCGACAACGCGGCCACCCGCCGTGGCCGGCGAACTCGGGCCAGCCGCGTCTGCGGGGGCCGCGGGAAACCACCAAGATCAACATCATCTGATTATCAAGCGCGACTCCGGCCACACCGCCTCACGACGCGGTCACGACTGGCTCGGTGCCGCGATCCACGCCATCGGGACCTCGACCAACCTTGATCAGGTGCACGCACATGGCCGATGAGCGCGCGTGTCATGGCGATGACCGGATCTTCTTATGGAGACATCACGCCGGTGGATTTGAGCAGTCGATCGTCTGGGCGGGCGATGGTATCGGGCCCTCATCACGGCGGCATCCGGTGCTGGCTGTAGCGGCGGCCACTTCCGCCGAACCGCCGAGGTCGAGCCGGAACGCCATCGTCCAACGGCCGACTACCAGGAAGCGATGGCCGCCGGGATACTGGGCCATGAGACTGGGGTGGGGGTGCACCAGTGACCGGCCGATCGTGGACGCGCGGGTTCGCCCCGCCCGGCAAGCAGCAGTACTTCAAATGCTCCGAGCCGGATTGCCCGGATTCCGTCACGTATCCGGGTAACGATCCGCGCAATCCCGATCGGTGTTCACAGCATCACCAGTACATGGACGTTCCGGTGTACAAGCGGTGACCGACCCCGTTTCGATCTCTAAGGAGAGCATCAAGGCGCTCGGGCCCGGCGCGTATCTGGTGACCGCGCTGCCGAGCATCGTCTTCGTGCTGACGCTGTTCGCCCTCCTCAGCTCGCGGCTCGTCCCGTTCATGGCGCCGGCCAGGCAGGGCGGGAAGGAGATCGGGCGAGGCATACCGTCGGTGCTCGCCGCGGCGCGGTCCCTCGGGGTGGCCGGCACCGTCCTGCTGGTGCTCGCCGTTGTGTGCGTCGCCGTGCTGCTGCGCCCGCTGCAGATCTCGCTGGTGCAGGTGGTCGAGGGGTACTGGGGTGCCCGCGCCCAGGAAGGCTTTGTGCACGCGCTCGCCACCGAACGCCACCGGCGGGCGCGCGATCGGGCGTTGGCCCGGCTTTCCGTGCGGCTTCAGGCGCCGGCGAGCCTCGACCTCACCGAGCTGGCGGCCTTCGCGCGTCGGCAGCGCGGCGTGACCCGGCTGATCGGGCGCGCGAACGCGGCCCTCGGCCGTTACCCAGCCGACGGCGACCATCTCATGCCGACCGTGCTCGGCAACGTCCTTCGGCGAGCCGAGACGACCGCCGGCGAGCGGTACGGCCTTTCGACGGTCGTGACGTATCCGCGTCTCTACCCGCACCTGTCGTCGAAGCTCGACGGGGAGATCAGCAATCAGCTGGACACGCTCGACACCACCGCCACCTTCGTCGTGCTGTTCTCTCTGGAGACGGTCATCACCAGCGTCCTGCTGATCCGGTTCGACTGGTGGATGTCGGTGCCGCTGGTGTTTTTCGCCATGTTGTGCGTCGCGTACGTCGGCGCCGTTCGCGCAGCCGCCCGGCACGGCGAACTGCTCGCCGTGGCGTACGACCTGCACCGTTTCGACCTGCTCAAAGCGTTGCACCTCGAACTGCCGGAGAATCCGGCCACCGAGGTGGCCAACAACAAGGTGCTGTCGGACTTCCTACAACGCGCCGTCGGCGAGACCCCACCCCCGTCGTCGTGGCGATACCAGCACTCGTCGTCGGACCCGGGCGCGGCGGCGGGCGCATCGCCACCCGGACCATCGATCGAAGACGCCGGGAAGGGCTGATCAGCGCACCCCGAGGGCCGCCAGCCCCGGAGTCGTCGAGCTCACCGGTCCGCCAGCACGACCCGGCCGCCGAAACCGGCGATGTGGACCACGATCGCCGCCGCCCGGTGATCCGCCGCGTCAGCACCGAGCTTGCCGCGAAGGCGTGCCGACCGGACGTCGGCCAGCACGTCCGTCGCCGCGGGGGCATCGGTATCGGCAAGGAGCTCCTTGGTGTCGGCCTTGCCGATCATCCGCACGCGGAACGTCGGCCCCAGCCGGCCGCCGACGACCGCCCAGTGCTCGGGCAGCCGCAACTCGACGCTTCCGAATGCCCAGCAGGACACCGCCAGCTGCATCGTCTGGCGGGGCGGGACCGCGGCGGCGCGGAGGTCGACCACCACCCGCGCACCGACTGTCAGTACCGTCAGATATGCCGGCAACCGTTCCCCGGCCTGCGACGTCAACGTGCGCGGCAACATGACCGCGATCAACTGCCGGACCGGGTCCATCCGGTCCCGGGTCCGCGGCCCTCTCGCCATCAGCCAGCCTCCGATGCCAAGGGCCGCCAGGCCGGCCAGATTCGGTACGACGGACATCGACAACCAGCCACGCTGGACCGCAAGCGCCGCGCATCCGCCGGCGAGCAGCACGAGCGGCCATGCCCGCCCAGCTGGCGGAAGCATCGACGCCAGCACGCCGAGGAGCCCGATGGTGATCGCCAGGTAGGCGCCGTAGCTCGTCAGGAGGCGCAGGAGGCGTTCGATCCCGCTGCTTCCTTCGACGGTTGCGACCGCGCCGACGCCGATGAAGACGACTAAGACAACTGCCCGCCCTGTGCCCACGGTCTCCTTCCCGCGTGCTCCGCTGATGGAGACGTACCCTACCGTCCGCCCGGTGCCGCCACGACCGTCCGGCGCGGGCCGGGTCAGCGGGCCTTGAGCCAGGTCGGCAGTGGTGCGTAGTCGCTGACGTGCGGTATCCCTCGGCAACCGCGTTGTCGTCCGCATCCGGCCATGCGTTGGGTTCCAGAATTCGCCTTTACCGGGCGGCCGTTGCCAATGCCCGAGCCGACGCAACAGCCGCGGCGTGGACGAGGCGCTCGAAGCGCTCACCGCGGCCACCTTCGGCGAACACGGCGTGTTCATCAACGCCGTCGAGCAACTCGTTGACATGCTGACCAGGCACGGCCGGGAAGAGCAACTGCACGAGTTGGTCGCCGGAGATGGCGGTGAGCCCGCCGTCTTCCAGGCCGCCTGGTCGGAGAGCCTCGATCGTGTGGACGAGGCCGTCGACGCGATGCGGCCCTTCGCGGCGAATAGTTCGCCGAACGCTGCCGCCGCCCTGGCGAAGCCGTTGACACGGCACGGCCGCGCCGACGAGGCGATCGAGGTCTTGTGGCCGGTGCCGAGGTTGATGGGCGGCGACCCGGAATGGCTCGTCGGCATCCTGTGCGGGCTCCTGATCGAGCGAAGCCGGGCCGACGACGCGCTCGCAGCGATCGACGACCTCGCGGCACACTACGGCGGCATATGGATCGAGCTGCTGTTCGAGCGGGTCGAAGTGCTCGCCCGGTCCGGACGGGTCGAGCAGGCGATCGCCGAGCTGCGGGCCCGCCGCGAAAGCACCTGGTACGGCAGCTCGAAACGCGCCGACCTGGTCGTCCTCGCGGTCGCCCGGGCGAGGCGATCCGGACATTGCAGTCCGCCGAACACTCCACCCGGGTCGCCCCCAGCTCGCCATGCTCCTGATTGACCAGGGCCGCGTCAAGGAGGCACTGGCCCTGTTCGCCACCGAAGGGGCGTCCACGAGCGAGGCGGACCATGCTTTCTGGCAGCAGTTCCACCGCAACGGCCAAGCCTCCGGGCACAAGCCGCCACCCATCGTGGACCGGTGAATCTCGGCATCTCAAAAGGCGCCGCAAACGATCGTGGCTTAATCTCATGCCGCTGGTCGAGCACAACGGCAGAAGGCGGTCTGCGGCGAGACGAACCGAAAGCGCGGGTCGGCGCTCAGCGCGCGAAGCGCCTGAAGACGACTTGCTGAGTCGTGCGGTCAGCGGTCGCCGTGTAGCCGGCGGCCATCCAACCGAGGCGGCTCTGGCTGTGCGTGCTCCCCGGATCGTCCTCGTTGTTCCACCAGGCGCCATGCCGATAGGCGCTCGAAGGCAAACCCCAGGCAGCAAGTTGGCGATCTCATCGAAGGTCATGCGCACCCCCGGCCTGCCGGAGGTGCGAAGTCGATCCCGAAGCGGGTCGTATTTGCTCACATGCCAACCGTGCTGGAAACCGGCAGTCCACACAATGCGCCATTCGTCTGCCTCACGTCGGACCGCCCGGTCCTCGAGGTTCATGCACGCAGGTGCAGCGCACCGCGCTCGGCGACTGGCCGCGACTCGCCTTAATCAGCTGAGCCGCGATCCGGTCGCGGAGGCACAGCGACCAGTCCCCCATGTCCGACCCCGGCCGTCACCGCCCTGCGACCGGGTCAGCAAGCAGCAAACGCGCGTCATTAGTCAACCTGCGGGACCGCCAACCACCCAGACAGCAGGTCAGGGCGTTGGGAAATGGTGCGTGTCCGACCTACTACCGCAGCCTGCGGGAGATGGCCGCCTGGCTCATCGAGCAGGGCGTCACCCACGT
>NZ_BAAARV010000113.1:0-32904 GCF_039532525.1 Dactylosporangium salmoneum | reverse complement strand
GTCCTGGAGCTCAAGAACATCGAGCCGATGGTCAACTTGCAGACCCTGGAAGAGCTCCTCACCGGTCGGTCGACCGAGGAGGTCACGCGCAACCCACGGCAGGGCAACATTTTGGAGTTCGATCCGGACGGTGCGGCGGTCGTCTCAGTCACCGCCGAACTTCAGCAAGCGCTCGCCACCAGCAACGCGGACACACTGCGGGCGGTAGCCCAGCGATGGGCCGAGACGGACGAACTGATCGGCTCCGACTCGGACGACCTCACCGACGTGCTGCTCCAACTGGCCCAACTGGCGCACGATGCCAACTCCCGGGGGCATGCCCTCTACTGCTGGTTGTCTCTCTGAACCCACTGAACCCGCATCCGCTGTCATCCCGAGCAGTACCGAACCACAGCGGCAACGCCACGCTTTGTCAGCGGCATGAGCGTGCACCTTGCTGAGCGTTCAGCGGTGATCGGCTTGGGCGTTTGCAGCATGTCGATGTGCAGTCGACACCGATTGGGCGCGCATCCAGCACCTCGGACCGGTTCACCGGTCTACCGTCGGCGGCGGCTCGACCCCGGCGGCACGGCTCTCGCGGTGGAACTGCCGCCCGAACGCGGCGTCCTCCTCGCTCGCGGGCGCCTCCTCCGTCGCGAACAGCGCCAGCGCCTCGGCGGTGCCGGCCGGTCTCGACGACCAGGTGCATGTCGCGCTCGCGAGGACGCAGCTGTACCGAAGCCTGCATCGGCAGGTACTGCTCGTCGGGACCAGCGCGAACAGCCGGCTCGCTCGCGAGCTGCATCGAGCGACAGCAAGCGCCGCCAGCCATTTGTACGGCGTCGAACCCGTCGCGAAACCGAGCTCACCCGTCGCTATGGCGATCGTTCGTGCCGCGGACGCAGCTGACATGGCCACCGCGATCTTGGCCAGCCAACTCGCGCAACCCGGCGCGGCCACGACACCGCGGCCACCAGCGCCTGAAGCTGCGGCGCTGCGCGAGGTTGGTCACGGCCGCGCGGCGGCGGTACACCGCATCGGCGAGGTCGTCACCGCGGCCACCAACTTCGACCACTACCTCGGAGTATGGCTGGCGCGCCACGCCGTCGTCGCCGCCGTCATCAGTGACGCTGATCGCGCCATTGCTGGTCCGCTGCGGCAGACGGCGGCTGGCACCGCACGATCGAACCACCCGTCGCCACGTGATGCACTGCGACAGAACGCGCCGCACCAAGCCCCTGCTCTCAACGACGTCAACACCGCCGTTGCGACCCTGGACACGGTCCGCGGCTGGCTCCTGCAGCACCGTGATAACCACACTGCCGTCGATCTCACCGCGCTGGCCGGACTGCGGCTGCCCAGCGAGTGGCCGGCCATCGCAACCAATACCAAACCCTTGCCGGGCCTCCGCGAGCTGCTCACCCGCCATCCACCAGCGTGGCGGGGACCCGATACAGCCGAGCGCAACGCCGCGAACGCTGGACGCCGAGTCGCGGCCATCACCGAGCAGGTGCGGCACCTGCGCCAGCGAGTCCGCAGTGCCGCCACCGCATCCGGCCAGACCGTCGCGGCAGCACCGCGGCCGGTAGCTCCCGCGGATGTCCACGACCGCACGCACGCCGCCGTGCCAAGGCTCAGCGAACTGAACATTGGGATTTGACCAGCTGGCATACGTCCCAGGTGGCGCTGCGCAAGCGGCTCGGCCAGCCGCTGGGCGAGGGCCTGGCCTTCGACGAGCACGGCCAGCCGACCACAGACCCCGCCGCGGCGCTGTCGGGCGCGTACACGGTGTGGGGCGGACACAAGGGCTCGGGACTGGCGATCGTGATCCAGCTGCTGGGCATGATGGCCGGCGCGGACGCCGACCCCGTCGGCATGTCCGGCTGCGGCTTCTTCATCGCCGCGATCGACCCCGGGATCTTCACGCCTGCCGACGACTTCCGCCGCCGGGTCGCCGCCTACGCCGAGTCCATCCGGACCTCCCGCCCGGTGGACCCGGCCAAGCCGGTGCGCGTCCCCTTCGACCGGGAAACCGAAACCAGGGCCGCGCGGCGGCGGGAGAACCGGATCGAGGTCCCCGACGTGGTCTACACCACCCTTCGCCAGGCTGCGGACAGCCCACTGGCCCACTCCACCACGGCCCTTCCCGCCTGGTGGCGGCCGCCGCGCCAGGCCAAGCCGGCCCGGCAGCGCTCATGACCGGCCGAGTCCAGGAACCGCTAGTTGCTCAGCCAGTACCCGTGGCGAATGATCAGCCGGACGGCGGCCCTGACGACCCAGATATCCTCGGCGCCCTCCATGAGCGCGATCTCGAGCTGCTCACGATCAGGGCGATCGACGTCGCGATCTTCTCAGAACTCCCTCTCAGCCGGATGTCACTCCATCGGAATGATCCTCCTTTCGATAACGGGCTCCGCAGTGGAGGGTGGCGTTCGTGCGCGCAGTTCACTCGTACCTGCGTTTGACACATCCGGCAATCCGCGCAAGTCTGGGCTGGTAGGGCGGGCCGCCATCACATCCGCGGCCCCGGCGCGGCGGGCTTCCTGAACAGCCGCGGCGCCGCAGCTCGCATTTATCACCAACCTGGAGGAGCAATTTCGTCATGGTTTTGCTGACCGACAACGCGGTGATGGCCATCCAGAGCCTTGCCGCCCAGCCTGGTGCACCGGAGGGCGGCGGCCTGCGCATCGCCGCCGACGAAACCCGCGGGTCGCTGCGGCTGAGCCTGGCGTCCAGCCCGGCGCAGGGCGACGAGGTCGTGGAGGAGTCCGGCGCCCGGCTGTTCCTGGACCAGACGGCCACCGAGGTGCTCAACGACAAGACGCTGGACGCCGGTGCCGGCAACGAGGGGCAGATCGAGTTCACCGTGACGTAGCCGCCCGGCTGACCAGTGACACCGCCGGCTAATGCCACTCGCAGCGATGCAGTGTCGCGTGACGGGCTTGGCGAAGCGGTCGCGGACGTCGAACCGTTCGCGGTGGCTGGGTGTGGTGGTGGCTGGTCGAGGCGCGGACCTGATCGAGGATGCCGTGGTGGTGCGCGATGCCGACTGCGGCGCGGAGAAAGTCCTCCGCTTCCTTAAGCTAAGGCCTGTCTGTCTCGTGGATCATCGGTGCCGGATGCGGTACATAGACGTGACGAGCGGGCCTGCCCATGCAGACCCGCTCGTCACGCTGCTGTCGCACAAGCCACGACCCTTGGCAGCATGAGGCCGCTCGCTACGCGTAGGGGGTCAGGAAGTCCCTCGGGCGCAGCGCCTTCGTGGTGATCCGGACGTCCCCGATCCAGCCGTAGAAGCCCTGGCCGTACTGCAGGTCGAACGAGGTCGCGCCGATCGCGAACGGCCGGGCCTGGGTGGCGATACCGGTCGACGGCTGGGTCGGATTACGCGCGATCTTCGAACCATCGATGTAGACGACGGTCTGCTTGGCGTCGTTCACCACGGCGATGTGCGTCCAGCGGCCGGTCGGCAGGGCGTGGCTCCACGAGGTCGGGTCGGCGTCCTGCTTGTCGGGGTAGACGACGTACTGCAGGAATCGCTCTGGGGAGATGTTCAGGCTGCAGGTGCACTCCAGCGTGGACCAGCCGGTGGTCTTTCCGGCGTCGCCGCTGCGCCCCTCCCAGCTCAGGATTCCCATCCAGGCATGGTCGCCCTCAAAGGGCTCGGGAAGCTTGATGAACGCCTCAATGGTGTAGCCGCTGGTGAACTTCATGCTGTTGATCGGCGCATTCGCGCCGGCGCGCAGGATGGCGCCGTGGTCGGGGCTCTTGCCGCCGTCGAAACGCAGGCTGCCGTGGGCCGGCTGACCGGCGTGGTGCTCGGGCGACCAGGTGAGCACCTGGCTCGATCCGTCGCTGATGTTCCACTCGGCGAGCTGGACGAGCGAGTCGCCGGAGTTCGCGGTGATGTTCAGCCGGTAGTAACGGTACGCGGTCGTGTTGGTGAAGCTGTAGGTGTTGGTGGCGAAGCGCCCGCTGAAACTCTGCCCCGTCCGCCGGTCCAGGTCGGTCCACGTGTTGGCGTCGTTCGACCCTTGCAGGGTGAAGTCCCTGGGGTCGCGGCCCGGCGCATCGTTCGCCGAGGTCAGCGAATACCACACCACCGTCGCGGGCTTGGTCAGCTGGTAGGTCACCCAGCCGGTCCGGCTGAACGCCAGCCACTTGGTCGACGGATTGCCGTCCTTGACGTTCGCGGCGGCCTCGTTCGGCGCGTTCTCGGCGCTCGCGGTCACCGCACCCACCAGGCTCCGCAGGCTGCCGGGTACCGCAGTGCCGATCACCTGAACGGTGAGATCGTTGCCGTGGCCGGTGAGGTCGCGGACCACCGTGCCCGCTGCGACCGGGGTTCCCGCGGTACCGGTGCCGGAGAGCCCTGCCGCGTCGAAGCGCCAATAGGCTGCGGTGCCATCGGGCATCACGGCACTGGCCGGACGTGGCGGAGGCGGAATCACCGGCGCGAACCCGCCGAACCGGGCGGCGAAGTCAATCTTCATGCTGAATCGGTCGACCGCGCTGGTCAGTTCGATCGTCTCGGCCTCCAGCGGCGTGCGCTTGGCCGAGTCGCGGGCGAGGAACCAGGGCGAGAACGTCTCGACGTCGATGACGTTGCGGGCCAGGTCGAAGTGGTAGAGCCAGATCATCCCCGCGCCGCCGTAGTAGCGGTCCTGGTAGTTGGTGATGTGGACCTGCACCTCGTTGCCCGCGGCGTTCTTGAGCGTCGCCCGGCCGGGCGGCCAGTAGTGGCCGTTGAGGGTGAGAAAGATCTGGTCGTTGTTCCGGATGAGCCGGTCCCAGAGCCGCTGGCCGTTGTCGGAGAGCTGAGCCTGGCCGGCGTCATCGGACCAGGCGAGGTCGTGCGTGGTCAGGATGACCGGGAGGGTCCGGTGCTCGTTGATCACGTTCTGCGCCCACGCGAGGCCCTTGTCCGAGACTCGCCAGTCCAGCGCCAGCACCAGCCAGTCCCGGCCGCCTGCACGCAGCACGTGGTAGCTGTTGTAGCCGTCGGGCGAGGCGCCGCCGAAGGTCCGCATCTTGGCGAAGCGTTGCGGCCCGAAGGCGCGCAGATAGACGCTGTCGCCGCGCTGGTCGTCGGTCGACGAGCGGATGTCGTGGTTGCCGGCGAGGACGCTGTAGGGCAACTTGCCGTCGAGTGTGCGGAAGGTGTCGCTGGCCAGCGTGACCTCATGTTCGCTGCCGTGCTCGGTGACGTCGCCCAGATGCGTCATGAAGACGATGTTCGCGTCCTTGCGTTCCTGCGCGAGATAGCGGAACGTCGCCTTGAGTGGCTCCGGGTCGGAGCTGTCCTCGTCGAAGAGATACTGCGTGTCCGGCAGCACCGCTAGCGCGAAGCGCGGGCTGTCCGCATCGACCGGCCCCTCGGCGGCGGCGGCCGGGGCGGCGGGGGTGGCGAGCAACGATGCGGTAGCGCCCGCCGCGGGAGCGGCGAGCACGGCCTGCAACAGGGTACGGCGCTCAATGTTGACCATAGAGAGGGTCTCCCGGAAGTGGTTGTGCTGAGGCCGTCGACGCTGCCGGGCGGCAGTGAGCACCCACCGACACCCACCTGAACACCGGTGGGCAGCCAACCGAAGATCATTTGGCCTCACGCTGCACCGTTGCGCTGATCGGATGGCAGTTTCGAGAAACTTGGGAAGATCATCTTCTCCCCGTCACCTCAGGGAAGGATCGGCTTCTTCCCATAGAAGTCGGTCACGGCGCTACAGGCCTGCTTCGGCTCCCAGGTCATATCGGGGTAGGTGGTGCCGCGGCCGTGGGCGTACGTCTTGACCAGGCTCAATGCGCCCGTGTCGAGGTCATATCGAGCGTCGGGATCGTGGGTGGACAGCGGTTCGACGAAGGTGCAGACGAACCGCGCCGTCGACGCCGGCAGCGTCGAGGATCGTCAGGTCTTCGATGATGCGCCGCGCCTGCAACGCCTTGTCCCGGACGTGACGGCCCTTGACCCGCGAGCGGATGAGCCGTCCTGCGAGCGGAACGTGGTGCAGCAGGGACGTCACCGGGCCGGTGACGTCGGTGCCCAGGTTGCCGTCACGTCGGTGCCTCGGCAGGTGCGCATGCCGTGCTCGGTGACGACGACCGGCTTGCCGCGGGCGAGCAGCGGCCGGAGCTTGTCCAGGTAGGGCCATGCTCGCCGCCGCGTTCCTGGTGGCCACCCGAGCCCGCGGAGCCGCAAAGAGGGCACCGACGACGGCGAGCACACACACCGATCCCGTTGACCAGCGCCGAAATCCGCCGCCTGCGCAGCAAACTCGTCCTCATCGGACGGACCACGGCCGGACACGTGCGGCACTGGTCCAACTGGCGCCGCCATCGACAAGCATAAGCGAAAGCCAGCCATTACCACAAACAGCTCGAACAGTGCCATACGTGATGAAAAGCCCTAGTACAGGGCGGCGTTCGCCGCAGCCCCGCCACGTACGTGTCGACGAACCAGCGGTGACCAAACTGTTTCGTCCCGGTTAACGGAGGCCTAACCTGACGGTGGGAGGAGATCACCGAATGTATGTAACCCAGGCACTCCACAGAGCGGTCCAGCTGGACAGGCACCGGCCGATGACGATCTTCGGGGACCGGGTACGGTCCACGGCCGAATCCGCGGACCGGGTCGGCCGCCTGGCCGCCGGGCTACGGTCGCTCGGGGTCGGCCGCGGGGACAGGGTGGCGCTGCTCGCGACGAACTCGGACCGTTTCCACGAGAGCCTGCTCGGTGTCGCGTGGGCGGACGCCGTCGTCGTGCCGATCAACCACCGGTGGGCTCCCGCCGAGATCCTCTTCGCGGTGCGCGACTGCGGGGCGCACGTCCTGATCGTCGACGAAGGCCTGCTGGCCACCGTGGCCACCGTGCGCGAGCAGGTCGACCTGTCGGCCGTCGTGGTCATGACCGACGCGGACGCCCCGGCCGGCACTGTCTCGTTCGAGCAGGTCGTCGCCGGCCACGTGCCGATGCCCGACAGCCGCCGGGGCGGTGACGAACTGTTCGGCATCTTCTACACCGGCGGCACGACCGGGCAGCCGAAAGGCGTGATGCTGACGCACGACAATCTGCTCGCGTCCGCTTGGGGCAGTCTGGCGACCGGGCAGTTCGTGACGCCCGGCGGCCGGTTGCTGCACGCCGCGCCGATGTTCCACCTCGCGGACCTCGCGACCTGGGTCGCCGCGCTGGTCACCGCGGGCACGCACGTGATGGTGCCGGGGTTCACACCGGCGGGAGTTCTGGCGGCCGTGGAACGCCACCGGGTGTCCGACATGCTGCTGGTGCCCTCGATGATCCGGCAACTGGTCGACTTCGCCGATGCGGGCCGTTTCGACGCGTCGAGCCTGGCCCACCTGATCTACGGCGGTTCCGGCATGCCCGACGCGTTGCTGGCACGGGCACGCGCGATGTTCCCGCGGGCCGGGTTCGTCCAGGCCTACGGCATGACGGAACTCGCCCCGGTGGCGACCCTGCTGCTGCCGGACGACCACGACCGGCCCGAGCTCGCGGGCTGCGCCGGGCGCGCCGCCCCGCACGCCCGGGTACGCGTCGTCGACCACGACGGCGAAGAGGTGCCATGGGGTACCGTCGGCGAGATCGTCGTGGCCGGCGATCACGTCATGTGCGGGTACTGGCAGCGGCCGGACGACACTGCCGACGCGGTCCGTGACGGGTGGATGCACACCGGCGACGCCGGCTACATGGACGGACGCGGGTACGTCTTCGTCGTCGACCGCCTCAAGGACATGATCATCTCCGGCGGCGAGAACGTCTACTCGGCTGAGGTGGAGAACGTGCTGACGCTGCACCCGGCGGTGGCGGCCTGCGCCGTGATCGGATTGCCGGACGAGCAGTGGGGCGAACGGGTCCACGCGGTGGTGGTGCTCTCGACGGAAGCGGATGTCACCGCCGAGAAACTGCGGGAGTTCTGCCGGCCGCGGCTGGCGGGGTACAAGATTCCGCGCAGCGTCGAGTTCGCCGACTCGATGCCCGCATCGGGTGTGGGCAAGGTGCTCAAGCGACAACTACGTGACGAACGGCTCGCGCGATGAGCCGTCAATCACCGTCGGGCGCTGACGCGCGCCCGAGCCGCACCGGCAGGGCGCGCACGCCCCTGATGATGCGGCTGTGCCGCCACTCGATGATGTCGACCGGTACCGCCAATTCCATGTGAGGGCGGGCCGCGAGCAGTTCCTCAAGGGCCACCCGGGCCTCCAGCCGGGCCAGCGGCGCCCCGAGGCAGTAGTGCACTCCGTGGCCGAACGCGAGGTGCGACCCGCTGTGTTGAAGGTCGTAGACATCCGCGTCGGCGAACTTCGCCGGATCACGGTTGACGGCACCGTGGTGGACCAGCACCGCGTCGCCGGCCGCGATCAGCGCGTCGCCCACCTGGATGTCCTCGGTGGCGTACCGGGGGGTCACCGTCTTCACCGGGGACTCGACGCGGAGGATCTCCTCGATCGCCACGGGGACGAGGCCGGGGTCCGCGACGAGCCGCGCCAGCCGGCCGGGTGCGGACATCAGCACCAGGAGACCGTTCGCGATGAGGTTGACCGTGGTCTCGTAGCCCGTGGCGAGCAGCAGGAACGCCATCGTGATCAGCTCGCGCTCGTCGAGGCGGTCGTCATGGTCACGGGCCTTGATCAGGCCGTCGAGCAGCGTTCCCTCGTGCTCGACATCGAGGGTCGCGTCGGCCAGCTCCTCGCGGCGCCGACGAATGAGATCCCCCAGTATGGTCGCGAGTCGCCGCGACGCCTCCGCCTGTAGCTCGCCCTCGCTCTCGGAGGCGCCCGCGTACCTGTCGGTCCAGTAGCGGAACTCCCCCAAGCGCGGGGTCGGCACCCCGAACAGCTCCGCGATCACCTCGACCGGCAACGGGCCCGCGTACGCCGCGAGCAGGTCGGCCCGCGCGTCCCCGGCCGGCAGCGCGGCGATCAGCTCCCGGGCGGTCGTGCGGATCCGCGGCTCAAGAGCCGCCACCCGTCGCGGCGTGAAGACCTTCGACACCAGGCGCCGCAGCCGGGTGTGGTCCGGCGGGTCGACGCGCAACAGGTGGGCCTGCACACCTGCGGTGGTGACGCCGGTCCAGGCAACGGTGTGTGCCTCCGGACCGGCGTACCGCAGGCCGTCGTTGCTCATCCGCGGGTCCGACAGTATCCGCACGGCCTCGTCGTAGCGGGTGACCAGCCAGACGGGTAGGCCGTCGACGACTACCCGGGACAACGGCGCCTGGTCGCGCAGTGCCGCGAGCGAGGTGTACGGATCGCGGGTGGACTCCCGGTCCGAGGTGCTCAGCGTCGGTCGATCAGACATGAGTCAGGCCAGCATGAGGGGCAGCGCGTCCGGACGGTGCACGAACGTCGCCTGGCTCCACGTCATTTCGGCGGCGGGGACAGCGAGGCGCAGACCGGGGAAGCGCCGCAGCAACGTCCCGATCGCCAGCTCGCCCTCCAAGCGGGCCAGCGGGGCGCCGAGGCAGAAGTGGATCCCGTGGCCGAACGCGAGATGCCGGCCCTGTGCCCGGGCCGGGTCGAGGCGGGCGGGGTCGGTGAACCGGGCGCTATCACGGTTGGCCGCCTGGAGATCGATGGCGACGAGGTCACCCGCCGAGATCCGGGTGTCGCCCAGGTCGAACGACTCGACCGCGGCCCGCATGTTGGCCGTGGGAACCGGACTTTCCAGCCGCAGGAACTCCTCGATCGCCCCTGGGAGCCGACCGGCGTCCTCGCGCAGCCGCACGGCCAGGTCCGGCTGCGTCATGAGCAGGTAGACGCCATTGCCGATCAGGCTCACCGTCGTGTCGTGTCCGGCGACGATCATCAGGAAGATGGTCGAGGTGAGCTCGTTCGCGGTGAGGGCGTCGCGTTCGTCGCGGGCCCGGATCAGCCCGGAGATCAGTGCGTCGTCAGGATGCTCGCGCCGGTCGGCGATCAGGTCGCGCAGGTAGTCCACGAACTCCACCGCGGCCGCCACCGGGAAATCGGGCGAGCCAAGGCCGGAGATGATGGTCCGGGACCAGTCGCGGACCCGAGGGCGGTCGGCCTCGGGGATGCCCAGTAGCTCGCTGATGACCAGGATCGGCAACGGCTCGGCGAAGGCCGTCATCAACTCGACTCGGTCGCCCGGGGCGAAGCCGTCGATCAGGTCCTCGGTCAGACGGGCAATCCACGGTCGCATCGCCTCCACACGGCGGGCGGTGAAGACGCTGGAGACCAGACGGCGCAGCCGCGTGTGGTCCGGCGGATCGGAGTTGGTCAGCCCTTTCAGCAGTGCGTCGCGGAGGTCCGGCTCGAGCTTCCCGCCGTCGAGAGCGCCGGCGGCCAGCATGGCGGCCGCCGACAGCCGGCTGTCGTTCAGCGCCGCGATGGCCTCGTCGTAGCCGGCCACCGTCCACACCGGCATGCCGTTGGACAGTGTCGACCGATAGACCGGGCCGCGGTCCCGACGCTCGTTCCCTGTATCGACGTTGACGGACACCTTGTCGAGTGCGGTGATGTTGCCGTCGAGATCCACAGTGGACTCCCTCCGAAGCGGATGCGCCGCGACGCCGGCACCGGTGCGCGTGGACACCAGAATGGTCCAGGACGGCGGTCGGAGGGGTACGTCAATTGACTGCTTTCCGGGACGCGGGGCGTGAAGCAGGTGATTTGATCGTGAACGCCGGCCGGCCTGCTCCCGTAGTTCATTTGGACAGCCTCCAGCGAAGCCGAGGTTCAGGAGCCGACATGACCTGTACGACGAACAGCGCCCACCGACGCACGCGCCGAGAGAACTGAGGAGTCCCGATGGGTCGCGTGTTGCTGGCCGTCCCGAGAGGCTTCTGCGCCGGCGTCGACCGGGCCGTCGAGATCGTCGAACAGGTACTCGCCGATGTCGGGGCGCCGCTCTACGTCCGCGGCCAGATCGTTCACAACCGGCGTGTGGTGGACGACCTCGCCGCTCGGGGCGTGGTCTTCGTGGACCGGGTCGACGACGTCCCTCCGGGTTCCACGCTGGTGTTCTCGGCGCACGGTGTCCCACCGTCCGTGCGGACCGACGCGGCGCGGCGCGGCCTGCGGGTGTTCGACGCGACATGCCCACTCGTCGCCAAGGTGCACGGAGAGGCGCGCAGATACGCCCGCGGCGGGTACGACATCGTCCTGATCGGCCAGGCCGGCCACGACGAGGTGGTCGGGGTCGTCGGTGAGGCGCCGGACCGCGTCGTCGTCGTCAACCCGGCAACCGCCGGCGACGTCACCCTGGCCCCGGACCGGCCCGCGGTGATGCTGAGTCAGACGACGCTGACGGTGGACGAGGTCGACGCAGCGGCGGCCCGACTGCGCATACATCATCCCGATTTGCGCCGGCCGCCGACCGATGACGTCTGCTACGCCAGCCAGAACCGCCAGGACGCCGTCGAAGCGCTGGCCGCGCGATGTCCCCTCGTCGTTGTCGTGGGCTCGGCGAACTCGCACAACTCGCGTCGCCTGGCCGAAACGGCGCGGCGGCACGGAGCCGCCGCGCATCTGGTCGACGGCGCCGGTGACCTCGACGTCGCGTGGTTCACGGACGTCGAGACGGTCGGTGTGACGGCCGGCGCGTCGGCCCCGGAAAGGGCCGTCCAGGAGGTCGTCGCCGCCTTGGCCGGCCACGGCTTCGAGACGGTGGAGCAGCTCACCGTCCGAGTGGAGTCCGAACGCTTCGCGCTTCCCGCCGCGTTGCGCGGCAGCGGGAGTGCGGTCGCGGCCGGATGAGTGACGCGTGGGCCGCGCCCGTGCGGCGGGCCCGCCGGGTCAACCCGGCCGGGCCGACCCGGCGGATCTCGCGTCGCTCGACCCGACGGCCAACATACGTCATTCGACGCAATCGTCGTCCGGGCCGCCGGCCTAGCGTGGTATCCGCGGACAAAGGAGATTTCAGGAGGGCACCGCCGATGACGGACGTGCGGTTCGCGGTACTCGGGCCGGTACGGGCGTGGCGGCGGGACACCGAGCTCGACCTCGGCTCACGTCAGCAACGGCTCGTCCTCGCCCTGCTGCTGGCCCGGCCGAACCGGCCGGTGAGCACATCGGAGCTGCTCGACCTGTTGTGGGACGACGAACCCCCGCGCAGCGCGGTCAACATCGTGCACCGGTACATCGGAACCCTGCGCCGCGTCCTCGAACCGGATCTCGCGTTGCGGGCCAACGGCGAGTGGCTGTTCGGCCGGGGCTCCGAATACCGCCTGCGGGCCGACGCGCAGACGTCGGACCTGGTGCGCTGCCGGCAACTGACCGACGACGCCCGCAAGGCGACCGCGCGCGGTCAGGCGGACGTCGCGATGACGCAGTTCGCCAAGGCACTCGAACTGTGGCAGGGCCAGTGCGCGGCCGGGCTGGAACCGGCCTCCGGCGTCCATCCCGCGTTCGTCGCCGTCGACCGTGAGTACTCGGCCATCGCGCACGACGCCGCGGAAGCGGCCCTCCGGTACGGGAGCATCGGCAAGATCCTGCCGGGAGTACGGCAGGCGGCCGAGCGCAACCCGCTGGACGAACCGCTGCAGTCGCAACTGATCTTGCTCTTGGCCGCCGACGGCAAGCAGGCCGAGGCGTTGGCCACCTACGAGCACGTCCGCCACCGGCTGGCCGACGAGCTGGGGGTCGAGCCGAGCCGCGAGCTGCGCTCGGCCCACGAGCGGGTCCTGCGGCAACACATTGGCGCCGACGACGCCGCACCCCCGGCCCCGCGGTTCTTGAAACCGGCGCAACTGCCGGCCGACCTCGCCGCCTTCACCGGGCGGGCCGACACGCTCGACCGGGCGGCCGCCATGGTGTCCGCGAGCACCGACGCCACGACGATCGTGGCCGTCGACGGCATGCCCGGCATCGGCAAGACCGCCTTCGCGCTGCGTCTTGCCCATCTCAGCACCCCCCAGTTCCCCGACGGCCAGCTCTACATCGATTTGCGTGGCTACGGACCGCCCCAGTCGATGGTCGGGCCGGGCGAGGCTCTGCGCCGGTTCCTCAACGCGCTCGGCGTACCGCAGAACGACATTCCGACCGACCTCGCCGACCAGGCGGCCCTGTACCGCAGTGTCATGGCCGATCGCCGGATCCTCGTCGTACTCGACAACGCCCGCAGCATCGAGCAGATCCAGGATCTCCTGCCGGGCTCGGCCACCGCACTGGTGATCGTCACGAGCCGCGGCACCCTCCTCGACCTCGTCACCCGCAACGGGGCCCACCGGATCACGCTCGGCGTGCTCACCGCGCCCGAGGCCCGCGCGGCGCTGGCCCGTCGCGTCGGCACCGACCGCGTCGCGGCGGAGCCCGAGGCCATGGAGAAGATCATCCAGCAATGTGGACGTCTCCCGCTCGCCCTGGCGATCGCCGCCGCCGGCATCGTGAGTCATCCCGGTTCGTCGCTCGCCGACATCGCGCACGAACTCGACCATGCACCGGACGCCCTCGACGGTCTCGACGGTCTCGGCCCCTCGCAGGGCGCACGACCGGGCCTGCGTGGCGTGTTCTCGTGGTCCTACGACGCACTCAGCCCGGCCGCGGCAAGGCTGTTCAGGCTGCTCTCCGTCCATCCCGGCCCAGACATCGCACTCGGCGCCATCGCCAGCCTGGGCGGGTTGACGGCATCATCCGCACGTGCGCTGACCGGTGAGCTGGCGCTGGCCCACATGGTCACCGAGCGGCGGCTCGGCCGGTTCATCGTCCACGATCTGATCAGTGCGTACGCGACGGAACTCTGCCGCGAGGTGGACACCGACGACGAGCGGCGAGCCGCGCTGTACCGCTGCTTCGACCACTACCGTCACAGTTCCCACGCCGCCAACCTGCGCCTGCTACCGCTGATGCCGCCACCCGAGCCGGAGCCGGCCCGGCCCGGTGTGACCGCCGAGACCTTCCCCGACGCCATCCGAGCGATGGCGTGGTTCGACGCCGAATGCCACGTGCTGAACACCGTCGTCCGGCACGCCGCGCAGCAGGGCGCCGAACCGGTCGCCTGGCCGCTCGCCCTGACGTTGCAGCAGTTCTACCAGCGCATGGGCCGGTACCACGACTGGGCCGCGACCATGGGCTGCGCGCTGGAGGCGGCCGAACGCATCGGTGACGTCACCGGGCAGGCGCACAGCCATCGCAGCCTCTCCGGGGCATTCCTCAAGCTTGGCGAACACGACCGGCACCGCCGGCATCTGGAGGCCGCGCGGGCACTGTACGAACAGCTCGGCTGGTCGGCTGAACAGGCATACGTCCACTCCAACCTGGCCGACGGGCTGTTCATGCGCGGACGGTTCACTGAGTCGCTTGCAAGCGACGAGCGGGCATTTGCGCTGTTCAAACAGACCAGCCACAACAAGGGCATGGCCGGATCGCTCTATGGCCAGGCCGCCTGTCTCATCGCGATGGGACGTCTCGACGAGAGCATCGGCCCCACGTATGAGTCAATGCGATTGTTCCAGGAATTGGGTGACGCCAACGGCGAAGGGCTCGTGTGGAACATCCTCGCCGAGGCCTACCAGCGGCGCGGCGACCACCACGAGGCCGCACAGTGCCGGCGACGAGGCATCGACCTGTACCGGAAGGTAGACAGCCGGTTCAACGCCGCCGAGGCATTCATCCGGCTCGGCCTGACCGGGATGGCCACCGGCGACTACCGGTCCGTACGCGAATGCCTGACCCAAGCGCTCGAACTACTCGACGATCGCGTGGACGAGAGCTGAGCACCGAACGGTAGCTCCACCGCGCCACACGCCCTGGCCCAACCACCATCGGCAGGGGCGTTTTCCGCGTCCGCACCGGCTGCACTTCGTATGTCACTCGATGCGCACTATTGCCGCACAGGGTCTACCTAGGTTGGTTGCAATGGCATTGTTCCGTAACGGCTAGGAGTCCCATGGCCACCGATCCATTATCGGCCGGTGAGCACCTGCTCGAGGTCGACGGCCGACCCCAGTGGTACCACGTGGCCGGACGCGGGCCGGTGTGCCTCGTCCATCCCGGCGGCCCGGGGCTCGGCTGGGAATACCTGCGCATGCCGGAGCTTGAGACGCACCTGACGGTGGTGTATCTGGAGCCGATCGGGACCGGCCGGTCGGCCCGCTTCGACCGCGCCGACGACTACAGCATCGACCGCTACACCGAGTTCCTCGGCCGGGTGCTGGATCACCTGGCCGTTCCCGCGCCTCTGCTGCTCGGTCACTCCCACGGCGGCTTCGTCGCCCAGACGTACGCGCTGAGCCGGCCCGAACGTCTGGGCGGGCTGGTGCTCTACGCCACCTCCCCGGCCACCGGGCCCGACTTCTGGACCGCGGCCGTGACCAACGTCCAACTGTTCCCGCAGCAGTACCCGGACCGTCCCGCCGCGGCGGACATCCCGCCGGCCTTCCGGGCCGCACTGACCGCCGACACCGACGCGGCTTACTGCGAAGCGCTGCGCCGCCTGCTGCCGGTCTACCTGGCCGACCCGTGGGGTGAGCGGAGCCTGCTCGAAGACGTGCAGCACGGGTTGCGGGCGTGGGTCGCGCCGTCCCGCGCACAGGAGCCCCGGCCGTTCGACGTCCGCGCCTCGCTCGCCGGGCTCACCGTACCCAGCCTGATCCTCACCGGCGCTCACGACTTCATCTGCGGCCCCCGCTGGGCCCAGGCCCTTGCCGCCGCGATCCCCGATGCCCGGCTCGTCACGTTCGACGACAGCGGGCACCTGCCCCACGTCGAAGAAGCGCACACATTCGCCGCCACCGTCGCCGGCTTCGCCCACGGCCGCCAACCCGGGCCGAACTGACCACCACGAGGACGGAGTCCACCCCATGACAAGCGCCAATGGGACTGTCACCTGCAGAAACTCCGCGGACGAGCGGATGGCCGCCATCCACCGGGCCCACTCGGAGCCGCTGTACCGGTTCCTGCTCCGCCTCACCCTCGGCCAGCGTCAGGCCGCCGAGGATCTGCTCCAGGAGACGCTGCTGCGCGCCTGGCAACACCGCGACGACCTGCCACCCGGTGACGCCGTCCGGCCGTGGCTGTTCACCGTCGCCCGGCGGATTGCGATCGACGCGGCCCGCAGCCGCGCGGTGCGGCCCAAGGAGATCGACTCGATCGACCTCACCACGTTCGCGGACGACGGCTACCCCATCGAGCATCTCGTGAACGACATCACGGTCCGGACCGCGCTGAGCCGGCTCGCCCCCAACTACCGCAACGTCCTGCTCGAGGTGTACATCCGGGAACGCTCGACCACGGAGGCGGCGAAGATCCTGAACATCCCCGAAGGCACCGTCAAGTCACGTACCCACCACGCGTTACAGATGCTCCGGGCGGCGTTCAGAGATCGCGGCTGAGATGTACGACCAACGCCATTGCATGAACTTCACGCAACGGTGTTGGACGTACGCCGGCGGCACGATCTCCCTCAGCGCCACCACAACCTGAACCGGCGGCGCCGACGGGGAGGAACCACCGTGCCGCTCGCCAGCAGGGCCGCCACCTCATGGTCGGGCAGGCGGCTCAGTTCGGTCGCCACTGGGCCGAACTCGTCGCACTCCCGCTGGCACGTCCGGCACGAGGCGAGATGCCGTTCGAAGGCGTGCTCGCGCACCGGGTCGAGGGCACCGAGAAGGTACAGCGCGGCCGCACCATGGCCGAACTCAGTCATCGGTGTGCCGTCTCCGCCGTGATCGCCACGGTCCGTCCCTTCGTCGGATGTCGTCACCTGCACGACGGGCCGGCCCGGGACTCAGTTCACACCCGATTCCGGCGGCGACAGGGTCCGCGGCGATCGGCCGTCGACTGCGGATCGTCCGAACCGGCGCGTTCGCCGGCACGTAGTGGTTGCCAGGCACGTCGATACGGCCGCTGATGACCGGAGGAAGACATGCGATCCCAGGGGCAGAGCAACCCGCGGCAGTTGATGGAACAGGCGATGACCTTGCGAGACAACCTGCTCACGCTCCAGCGCGACCTGAACGAGGTCGAGCTGACCGGCACTGCGGGCAACGGCCAGGTGGTGGCGACGATGCGCGGCAACGGCGAACCGGTCCGCGTGCACATCGACCCGGCCGCCGCCGCCCGGCACGCCGTGGCCACGCTGGAACAGCTCGTCCTGGGCACCATACGTGAGGCCCAGCAGGCGACCCGAACGTACGGCCGGGCCAAGACCCGGATCGTCTGAGGCCGGTGAGCACATTGTCCGTCCGCAACGAACCGATGACATCACCTCAACACCGCACCCAGTACACCGTCCCCGTCCGGATCGCCGACCCGGGGCCCTACGACCAGCACGTCTGGGGCGAGCTCTGCTATCGCGGCTCGACCCCGCCGGACACGGTCCTGCTGCTCGTCCACGGTTCGTCGTACAACCACCTGTACTGGGACCCACCCGTCCAGAATAGTCGGTATTCGTTTGTTCACGAGGCGACGCGGGCCGGTTTCGCGACCTTCAACGTCGATGCGCTCGGCACCGGCAACAGCTCAGTGCCGCCGCCGAGCCTGCTCACGGTCGAGGCCGAAGCCATCGCTTTTCATGATGTAGTAACGGCGCTGCGGTCCGGTGCCCTCGGTACCTCATTCCGCCGAGTCGTCTGGGTCGGGCATTCATTGGGTTCGACAGACGGCATCACGGTGGCGGCGCACTACCCCGACGACATCGACGCCCTGATCGTCACCGGTCTGCTGCACGGCCAGAGCGCCGAACAGGGTGCGGCGCTGGCCGCGGAGGTGTATCCGGCGAACGAAGACCCGAAGTTCGCGGAATCCGGTCTGTATTCCGGCTACGACACCTTCCGGCCGGGCGGCCGGGCCCGGCTGTTCTACAACCCGGCGACCGCCGACCCCGCCATGCTGCGGCTGGACGAGGAGACCAGGGACGTCGTCGCGTTCGGCGTCAAGCTGCCGGAGGTGGGCGCCCTGTTGTTCCCGCCGCGTCCGGAGGAAGGGCTCACGTACCGGGTCAACCTGCCGGTGCTTCTCGTGCTGGGTCAGCGTGATGCGATGTTCTGCGGCGCCGACTGGCTCGACTGCGACTCACAGACCGCGGTGCACGACTACGAAGCCGCGTACTACGGGCCGGACGCCAGCCTGACGACCATGCTGGTTCCCGGCACCGGGCATTGCCTCGCCTGGTCGACGACCGCGCCGTCCACGCACGCGGCCATGCTGGCGTGGACGGGCGGTGTGGTCCGGCCGCAGTCGTCACCGGTACACCACCCGAAGCGCAGCGGCGAGTAGGGGACGGCCATGGCCGACGGCGGCAGCACCTGGGTGATCTGCAAAGACCTCCTGGTCGTTCCCGTGCCGTCCGGGCTGCTCATGCTCACCAACCGGACGACGGAATCGCCCGACCCGGTGCTCATGGCCCGGGCGTTGCACCAGCCACCGCTACATGGCACGGTCGCTCTCTACCTCGATGCCGGCGCGGAGATGTCCGCTCCGGTGCAGCGGTACGTGAGCGCCCTGACCGGCCCTGAGCGCGACCGGCTCGTCATCGTGCCCTCACAGTCGGCCGGGCCGGCCGGAGACACCAAGACGCTCGAGAGCATCGCGGACTTCTACGGTGTACGCGTCCACGCCGGGCCGGGGCTGGCTCCCTCGCCGCGAACCGTGTCCGTGGACGCCGAAGAGCAGGAAACCGCGGCTACGGACGCGACCGCGATACGCGTGCTACCGCGGCTGCAGTCGGCGATGCGCGCAGCGGTGCACGCCGCGGTCGACCTCGCCACCCGCGGGCCGGCACCGTCCTGGCAGCGCCTGGAGCAGTACCTCGACCAGGCCCCCGAGATCCGGCCCGAGGCACCGCAACCGTGGCGCATATTCGGCAGCGAGTCACCGTCACCGGCGCCTTACGCACTAGGGGTGTATCTGGCGCGATACGGAACGCCCGCGGGAGTCGTGGAGGTGCTGCGACGCTCGGTGGCCCCGGTCACCTCGTCCCAGCTGTACGAGGTGCTCGGCGGTACCCCGGCCAGGGTCGATCCCGACGCGCTGATCGCCGGACTCCTCGACGCACCCGGGTCGGCGGCCCTCGTCCGGCCCGCGCCGCACGGTTCCGGGCCGGAACGGCTGATGTGGCTGATGTCCGACGACGGACCGGAGCCGAGGCTGTGGTGGGTCGAGCCACCTGACGGCCGTGGGCCGCGTACGGACGGTCCCACCATGTCCGCGGCCCTGGCCGACCCAGCGTCGAACGATCGGCGGATGGCGGTCCTGCTGGATCCGGGTACCCGTGTGGTGCGTGTCGACCCGGCCGGTCGGGCGACTGTCGCGTCGCCGTCCCGGTCCGGCCCGCCCGCGGCCCGGCCGGCAGCGCCCGACGTACCAGAAAAGCCTTTGCCGGCGACAGGTCAGCCGGCCGCGCCGGTCGAGCCGATCCCCGCGCCGGCGGGCACGCGATACGTGGGACCAGTCCTCGTGGTGGACACCGGAGATTCGTGGCGGCAGCGGGCGGACACCCTGACGCGGATCGTCCATGCGGCGGCGGACGCGCAGCGGCCGGTCGTCGCGATCAACGTCCTGCACGGCCTGGCCCAGGACAGCCCTGAACTGACGGCGCTGCGTACCGTCCTGGTGCGCTATCAGCGGCTCGGCGCGCGGCCGGTCGTTGTCGCGACCTCCAGCTCGAACGCGTACACGGCCGTCCGCGCGCAGTTCCGGCCCATCACGGTCGAGGCCCGCACGGACGGGCTCGAACAGCGCTGGCAGGTGACCGATCCGGCCGGCGTCGTGCACGCTACGGCGTCCGGGCTCGCCCCGGCGTTGTTCGCCGCGGCCGACACGGTGCCCGTGACGGCGGACGATCGCGGGCTACCGCCCGTGCTGGCCCGGTGGCTGGCCCAGAACACCTGGCCCGACGCCGAGCAGTACCTGCGGGACAACATCACCGATCTGCTCCGGCCGGACGTCGGCGAGGCACTGCACAACCTCCGCCGGCAGGAGCCCGGCGACCGCGAGGTGGGCGCCTATGACGTGATCCTCGGCTTGGTGCGGGCGGCCGGTGGGGTGGCCGACCCGTCGGCGCACCGGTTCGCGCCCACGGGACCCGTCGACCTTACCGCCATCGAACCCGGCCCCGTCCTCTCGGAGCCGCTTCGCGAGACGTTCGCCTTCGACTACCTGCAACCACACGCCGCCGCGGGAGTGGACGACGACGCCGGGGAGAAGCGGAAGCTGCGCAAGCCCTGGGACGACGAGTTGCTGTGGCTGACGTACACGGGCGGGCGGACGCGCGGTCCGGAAGAGGGCAAGGCCTGGATGGCGGACATGGCCGCCCTGGCCGGCGCGCTCGACGAAGCGGGCGAGCGCCGGATCGTCGCGAAGGACGGCGCCACAACGGTCCGGCGGTTCAGCCACGGCCAGGCCAATGCCACGGTGTTCACGGCGGTCAGCACCGTACTCGGCATCGATGCGGAGACGACCCGGCACCTGGCCGCGCAGCCGGACCCGGTCGGGGCGAACCCGGACTTGCAGGGTGCCGTCACACAGATCCAGGCCTGTCAGCTCAGTCCGATCGACCGGGTCGCGTGGGTGGTGCGGATGAGCGCCCTCGAACAGAGGATCACCGCGGACGGGCGGCCAGAGCTCGCCGGGCTTCTGAGGATCCTGACCGAAACCCTGGCCAGCTGTCCCTGACCGACCCGCCCCGAATCCCTGCCGTGTCCACAATGGAGGCCGTCATGACGCTCCCCATGCTCAGCCGCTTGCAGGAGATCTGCGGCGACGGCGTGGTGCCGGTGCCCGGCGGCTGGGCCCTGAACCTGGGTTCACAGTCCAGTGTGGACGCCACGGGGCCGCAGCTGCCCGGTGTCACACAGTTCCACCCCGGGTCCGGCCCACTGGACCTGCCACGGATGTCGCGCTTTCTCGACCGCCAGCCGCCCGAGGCGCTCGACCGCACGGTGCACACCCTGCCGCGGTCACCGGGCCGCCTCACCCTTTCCGGCCTGGGCGAGCAGGCAGATCTGCTTCGGCTTCCGGTCCAGGCCTGGGCGGCCGACCTGCGCCCGGACGAGCCCGGCGCGGCGTTGCCGTTGGCCCCGCACCGGGTGATCTATTTCGATCGGCACGGGCAGATGACCGTTCCCGGTCAGGGCGATGTGGTACGCGTGGTGCCGCGGTCCAGCCGCGCACCCCGGCCCTACGCGGACGTCAACGACGAGGTGGCGTCGATCGTCGCCGGGCACCCGCATCCGCCCGGCCGGATCGTGTTCAGTGACGGGGGTGTCGAGCTCGGGCTGCCGGCCGCGCTGGTGAACCATCGACGGCCGGCGGCCACCGGCCTGCGCGGTGCATTCGAGCGGGAGGATGTCGGGGCGGTCGGCGCGGTGCCGGTCGAGGTTCTCGACGGCTACGTCGAGCTGCTTCACCGCATGCAGTCGGCGACACCGGGCGCCCACGGCCTGGTCGCGGTGGACAGCGCCGCCGGTACCTCGCTCTATCTGGGGGTACGTGAGCCCCACGGGGTCTCGTTCATCGACCTCGCGACGTTGCGGGCGGCCCTGCTCCCCCAGGACGCGGCCGGCATATCGTTCGGGATGCTGCCGGACTCGCTGTCCGTCCAGGACGTCCTGTCCGCGTTGAACACCATCGCCGCCGGGCGCTCCACTCCCGCCGAGCGTCCGGTGGCGCCGGCGGGCCGGCCGGACGGCACACCGGCGACGGCCGAGGGGGCCCAGGATGTGGAGAGCCGGCCCCGTCCCCCGCGCCCGCGTCCCTTCAGCGAGGATTCGCTGACGCCACGGGAGCGCCAGATCTGGGACGGCACCCACCTCTCCGCGGCCGAGCAGGCGAGCATCAGGCCCGACCAGGTGTCACGCAGCCTGCGACAGCGGCGGATCACGGTCATCCGCAACCGGCGGCGCGATCTCGCCGAGACTCAGCGGTCGCTGCAGGCCGCCCGGGCCGCGCTCGACGCGGCGCCCGAGGGCCGGTTCGCCACCGTCGCCGAGCGCGAGGAGCACGTCAACGCGGCGCTGGAAGGCGCCCGGCAACGGTGGAACCGCGAGGTTCCCATCCCGGACCGGGAGGAGCCACCAACACCGCCAGCGGTCCTGCTGAGGATGGCCCGGGAGGCGCTCGGGCACGAGGAGCAGCGAGCCGCCATGTACCTGGCCGGCTCTCCGCTCGACGTCCGCACCGAGCGTCAGGTGTACCTGAACCTCGCGATGGACCACGTCGATCACCCGCGGATGACGCTGACCGACGACCAGCATCACGAGTGGGATCGCCGCGACGCCGAGGCGGCGACGCAACGCATCGCCATCCTGGCGAACGCGGTGCGCCGGCTGGCCGCGACAGTCGACGGTGCCGAGGTCGCAACAGCGCCTCCTCCGCCCGGAACCCGTCCGGTAGTCGGCGGGCCGCCCATCGACGGGCTGTCCGACCAGGAGTGGCAGACGCTGCACGGCGGGCCACTGCACCTCCGCCCGCCAATGGAGCTCACCCTCGCTCCCGAGCAGCACCACCGCGCCGGCCGGCACGAGGTGCACACGTTGCGCCTGGAAATCAGGCGGCTGTCCAGAGCCCTCGAGGACATCACGAGAACGGATCCGGTACCGCAGGCGCACAGGCAGCGGATGTTCGAGCCCCTCGAGCCGACCGCACCGGGCCGGCCGCTGGACCGGCAACCTCTCACCCGGCCCGGGCGGCAACTGTTCCGAACCGTACTGGCGACCGGACGGCGGGAACTCGTCACCTTGGTCGCACACGACGAGCACCAGTGGCCGACCGGCGGGCGGCGGCTGGGCACCGCGGCGGACCTCGACGTCGACCCGGTCAGCACGTCCGAGGCACCGGAGATGCCGGCGGGCATCAACCCGAGGACGAACACCGACACCAGCAACGTCGAGAAGGTTGAGGGGCCGGTCCAGTACGAGTACTACACCGTCGACCGGACGACCGGGCTGAGCACCAAGGAGGTCCTGGATCCGCGGGAACGCATCCACGAGACCAAGCCTCTCGGCGGGTACGAGCCAGGTGGCTACGCGTGGCGGCACGACCGCCGGGTGCCGGTAGGCGAGCCGAGGGCACGGGTACTCACCTACGACGAGGGCACCGGCCGCTGGGACGTGGTCCCGATGGACACCCGGCACGTGCCGAGCCCGCCGGACCGGAACACGGACGGCCGTCCGGTCGGCTCGGCACTCCCCGCGCCGGCACCGGCCGCCAGCACCCGCTACCAGGTGTTGCGGCGCGATCCGGACGGCGTGATCGACCTGCTCACATACCACGGCGCACCGAACGTGGCACCTGGTCCGGACGGCCCCGGCGGCATCTATCAGTACCACCGGCTGGACGGCACGCGAGCGGGCTGGCACACCGGTGTCATTCCCGGCTTCCCGGCCACGACCGTCCGTCTGGAGGGCACGGTCGCCGGCCAGACGAGTGTGGCCCTGGTCAGGGACACCGACACCGGGTTGTGGCGGCCGGTGCCGACCGTGACCGAGAACACCGCGCCGTCCGGGACTCCGGCACCACCCGCGCCGCCACGCACCTTTCACCGGCTCAACCAGACCACCGGCAACCTCGAGGACCTGCCGGTCAAGGCGATCCAGCTCGACGTCCTGGAGCTGGACCTGGGTACCGGTGCCGTCAAACGGGCCGCCTTCGCCGCCTCCCCCGGCCCGGACCTCGGCGGCCTGGCGCTCGACCCGCTGAACAATCTGGTGCTGCCGCCGCCCACCACGCGCGGCGCGCTGCGCTACGACCCGGACGCTCACGAGATCCAACTGCACCCGAGCGATGATTCGAGCGGGGGTGGTGGCACGTTCGGGGACGGCCGCCGGCCGACCGGCGGCGGCCAGCCGGGCACCACCCGGACCATCCCGGGCTCCGGCGCTGGTTCCCGGGTGGTCACCCGACGACCGATCACCACCTTCACCCGCACCGCGGACAGGTTGGCCGACCGACCGGCGGGCGACACCCCGCGGCCGGCGGGCGACGACGCCGATACGCCGCCGCCCACGCCGCAACCGGTACGTAGGCCGCAGCCGCCCACCGACCAGCGGCGATCGCGGCGCTCGACGACCACTGCCGGCGTGCCGGGCCAGGTGATCCGGACGACCAGGAGGACGCCCTCTCCTGACCGGTCCGACGAGCCGTTGGCCGGGGTGCTGGACCCGCGCCGAGCCCGGATGGCCGTAGGCAGCTTCAACCAGGTACTGGTCACTCACCGTGGCGTGACGCCGAGCAGCCTGCCGCGGCTGTCCCCAGCCATGGCGGCACTGCGCACCCAGTTCAACCGATCGTCGGCCGGCGATGAGCCGGCAGCCAACCGGCCGTCGCCATACGGCACGCTCGGGAGGGCAACCCCGGCCGGAACCGGTACCCCGGCAGCGGATCCGCCGCCACTCGCCTGGGCGCGGACGGACGATCAGCAGTTGAGCTCCGAGGCGGCATCCTTCCTCGACCAACGTGGGCTGCACGCGGTGGCCGCGGACGAGTCGGGAGGCGTGATCGGTACCGTGCTGTCCAGCGGGGTCCTGCACCGGGTACCCGGGATGCAGGCGCTGACCACGAGCGCCGCGACGGTGTCGCCGGACAGCATTGCCGGGATGCTGCTCGCCGAGCGGATCGACGGCGGCTGGCCGACACTCGGAGTGTCCGTTGTGGACCCCGCGATCGACGGTGCGATCGCGGGGTGGATCGCCGCCGGGCTGCCGGCCGACGCCGTACCGGAGCCGGTACGGGCGGGACTGGCTGACAACGACGGGCAACCCTTGCCCGGTGCCGAGGTACTGGTGCACCTGGCCGCGATGCTGGCGGGGCGCCCGGTCGACGTAGTCCGGTCCGACGGCAGCCAGGTGCGATACGGGCCGGACTCCACCGAGCCACCGATGGTGCTGGTCGCGGACAGCACGGACACGTTGCTGGCGACCGTCCCGCGGGACCTCGTACCGGCCGTGCTGGCGGCGGAGCCGGCCCAGGTGCTGCGACCCGGCCTGCCGGACGACCCGACCACGGTGCAGGACGACGCGGGTTCGCTCCACGAGCTGGGCCAGGCACTCGCGACCATCACCGGCGTCGAGAACCTTCCGCTGCCGGACCCCGAGCAGTGGGCGGCCGGACTGCGTGCCCAGCTGGTCGGCAGTACCTCCGCCGGCCAGAACGACGGCATTCCGCAGCGCGAGGACGCCACCTTGGACGGCGCGCTCGCCGCGGTGCGCGACGCGCTGTCCGGCACGCACCGTACCCCGGCACCACCGCACACCAACTGGCCGAGCGTCATCGAGCAGGCCGGCGACCCCAACAACCTCAACCGGGAACAGGCCGACGCGCTGCGCGACCGGGGGTTGGCCGCGATCTGGACCCGGCCGGACGGCAACGCGCTGTTCGAGGCGCTACGACTGGCTGGTCACCACGGTCCGGTCCGGCTGGGCAACATCGCGGATGTACCCGCCGCGTCGCTGCGATCCGCGTTCGGCACGCTGGTCCGGGCCGAACTGGGCCGGCAGGGTGAGTCGCCGTTGACCGCCGCGGAGCGCTCGGACGCAGCGGTCGGCCGGGCCGCCGTACTGGACTTCGCGGCCCGGCTGGCCACCCCGACGGGTGTGCTGTACCCGGAGACACCGCACCTGCTGGCTCGCACGATGACCGCCGTGTTCGGGGTGGATGTCGAGATCATCGGGCCGGACGGGACGCCGCACCTCTACCAGGTCCCCGGCGAGGGCGCGCCACGGCAGCCGTTGACCCTGGTCGTGGACGCGAACGGGCATGTGATGGCGACGGCACCGGTACGATCACACCCCGGTACCGTCCGGGTACCCGGTCCGGGTACGGCCGGTGTCGCCGACCATGAGTCGAGCGACCACCAACCCACGACCGACCGGAGCTCGCTCGAATACGCGACCGACCCGGAGCCGGGTGGCCCCGACGGCGGCCGGCCCGGCCCGGGCGGTGAGCCGCCGATCGATCAGGTGCGGCCCCCGCTGGTGCTGCCGCCCGCCGGTTCCACCGTGCACTCGATCGGGATCCCGCGCGGTACCCTGCCACACGTCGACGAACTGGTGAGCCAGGTACGGGCGGCGGCCATCGCGCGCGGCCGGCCGATCGCCGAGCGGCAACTCAATGAGCTGGGCCAGCGGCTGCTGGGCAACTACCGGCAGGTGGCCGGTGGCGGTCACTCGGTGACCCTCGACGGTGTCGAGTTGCTGATCACCATGGCGCCCAGCGACCCGCGGTTCATCCCCAACCCGGCCGGCTCGTACGACCTGGTGGCGCCCGGGCCCTCGCGGGACGCCGAGGCGGGCCGGGAAACGAATGCGCAGGGACGGTTCCGCGCCAACGAGAACACCCACGGTACGTTCAACACCGGCGGTGTCTCCCAGTCGCACAGCGGGCAGGGCACCTCGCTGCGTGGCCGGCTCGCGGTCGGCTTCGGATTCGGGGTGGGTCCGGGCGTGCTCCAGGCGGGCAGGTTCGGCGCGAGCATCGCCGGTACCGCCAACGAGTCGGCCTGGACCACGTCGCAGTTCAAGGATGCCGAGTCCGGGCGGGTGGAGTCCAACCGGGTGGACTCCACGCTGATCGCCTACCGGCCGAACTGGACCGTGCAGATGCGCAGCGACCCGGCGCTGGACTGGGACGACGTTCCACCGATCTGGAAGACCGACGACGCGCACCAGGACCCGTTGCTCGTCTACATCCCTGACCACTACCTGGGCGACGCCGGGCCGCAGGTGATCGCCCACAACCCGGGTCCGGGCGCCCCAGGAGAGGCGGAGTTCGAGGCCAACCAGACCCGGCTGCCGGACACCTACTTCGCCTCCGGGCTGACCGGGCTACCCAAGCTGTACGACAACATCGTCGAGCAGGTACAGGCCGGCGGCGTCCCGATGCCGCTGGGCAGCCCGATGCGCGAGGAACTGCGGCAGAAACTGTGGAAGCTGGACGCCAACCTGGGCGCGGCGATCAACGAGCACGACGGCTATCGGATCACGCTGCACGACCAGCACGGCCAGGCGGTCGCGGTGGTGCGGGTACGGACCATCCGCAGCGCCCGGGCGCAGCGGGCTGGCGCCACCAGCAATGTGTCGCACCTGGAGCGGGTGCGCACCGCGATCGTTGGGCAGAGTGCCAGCCACGGCGTGAAGAACGAGAGCAACGCCGGGCTCAGCGGTGGGGTCAACCTGGCATCGTCGTCCGGGTTCGGCTTCTCGGTGAGCGCGCATCTGGGCTGGACCTGGACCAACAACGACACGACGAACGCCGGCCGGACGGGGCTGTGGGTGCTGGTGTCTCGCTACGCCGGGCACACCAACGGGTACACGATGCCGCTGCGCCATTGGGCAACCGTGTCGACCGTTGCACGACCGGCCGCCCGGCCTGCGTTGACCGACTCGGTGGATGGCACCGCGCTGGTGCGGCTGCCCGAGCCGGCGGCCTACGCACATGGGCTGCCGGTCGACAGCCGCGCGGTGAACGGTACCCAGCCGAACCAGCGGCGGATTGCGTACCGGCCCGGCGCGACGCGGGACACCGGCGGGAAGCGGGCCACCGGCGGGGTGCTGCCCAGGCACGTGTACGACGGCCGGGGTATCGGGATGGGCCTGGCCCGGGTCGACGACGAGGCGGTGACACGGCTGCGGAACCGGGTGATGACCGAGCTTCGCGAGCGGGGCTTCCTGCCGCCGGACGACGACCGGCCGTTCCACCATTCCACAGCGGTGTACGACCAGGTGACGCAGAACATGCAATTGGCGAACCTGAACGTGGTGACGAAGTTCGTCTCCGGCGACGGGCTCGATTCGCACTTCGACCAGTCCCTGCAGGACGGGCTGCCGTTCACGCTGACGGTGCGTGAGCCGAACGGAACGTTGCGCAGCGCCCGGGTCACCATCAACGCCCGCCAGTACCTCGCCGAGTACACACCGCCCCAAGGGCCGGTGACCGACCCGGAGCAGTCGCCCAACTCGCAGTACTACCGGCGCCGGACCGGCGAGTACCACCTGGTCAACCTGGCCATCGGAACCGGCTCGGGCGGCACGCGGGCCGGTGGCGGCCAGACGTTCGCCGCCGGCGCCGGGGCGAGCGTCGGCCTTGGCTTGTTGAGCAACCTCGGCGGCGGTGTGGAGTTCCAACGCTCGGTCGGCGCCAGCCAGGGTGTCGGGTTCGTGGTCAACCGGCCGGAACTGCTGGAGTACCCGGGCGACGTGGACGAGTTCGTATTGCCCACCAGCTACTTCGCCACCATCGAGTACGACGACGGTACGCCGACGATGCGCAACGAGGACGACCCGGTGCGGGCCGAGGTGACCGTCCACCTCGTCCCGCTGCTGAACACCGGGATCGCCGAGGCCGGCCCGGCCGCAACCGCCGGCAGCCCCACCCCGCGCGAGGTCATCGACCAGGCCGTCGTCTACCACCTGGACACGTCTGGCTTGCTGGAGGCGGCACGCACGCTGCAGCCTCAGCTCACCGGCGCCGGCGCGACCAACGACGAAGAGGTCAACAACTTCGCCGGCCAGATCATGCAGCGCTCGTTCCTGAAGGAGGCGCTGGGTCACCAGTTGCAGACCAACCAGCTCTTCGAGTCCGGGCTCGCCGCCGACCGGCACGGCGCGCTCGCGGTCTCTGCCGATCTGGGCGCGTCCACGTTTGTCGGCGCGACCAAGGACCAGTTCACGCTCGGCCTGATCAAGCTGTGGCTGGCGCAGGCGTCGCACGCGTCGTCGCGTGGACACGGGATCACCGTGGACCAGCTCGACCTGGCACTGCACGGCAATCCGGGACTTCCTTTGCTGACGGACATCACCGGCGAGGTCGACCGACGCGTGCACTGGGGCTGGAACCGCAGCGAGTCGATGAGCCGGACCGGCGGCAAGGAGCTGCTCGAGCTGGACTTCCACCGGGCGTACGCCTTCGCCACGACGGTCGATTTCGTCGTCCAGGGGATCCGGGAACGGGGCGGCAAACTTGTACCGGCCCGGCCCGAGCACGGTACTGTCAGCGTCGATGGCAAGGCCATGGTGTACCTGCTGGCCGAGCCGGAGGCGCTCGCCGCGTACGCCGACGGTCACGTGCCGATCAGCCTGGCGCAGCTGCAGAACGCGTTGGACCGGTGGCAGAACGGCGAGCTGACCCTGTCCAACAGCCTGGTGGAGCGGATTCTGCGCCGGCTGATGAACGACTACGGGCCGGGTGACTCCGCTTTGCGGGAGTGGTCGGATGGCATCGCCGACACCGTGGAGGACGGGGAACGGGACGCGCTTCGGGCGGCCCTCCGCAAGGCCGGGCTGGAGACTCCGAACGACCTGTGGTCCGCGCCGTACCTGACCCGGATCGGGCCGCGTGCCCTCGGGCACAGCGGCGTACACGACTTCACGTTCAACGACGGATCCAGAATGTTCGATCTGGTGTACGAGGCGGTGGAGGCGGCCGCACCCGGTCTGCTCGGCGTCCGGCAAGACGACTGGGCCCAACGGATACGCGAGCTCCAGACCCAGGTGTGGTACCGCAAGCTGGTACCCGGTGGGCGGTCGTTGATCGGCCGGGTACCGGGTGGCCTGGATCTCCTGCAGAGCATCATGTCCGGCGGCCGGGAACAGTCGATGCTCGAGGACATGGTGGGCACGCACGGGATCTCGTTCTTCCTGGTCAACCCGATCGGCGACACGCTGACCGACGTGGTTGAGGTGAACCTCCAGCTGGTGTTGACCTCCTCCACGCCGACGGTCAGGGACTTCGTCGGCGGCACCGGCCTGGAGAACTACGGGCACGCCTACGCGGAGCAGACCACCGGTACGTCGCGGGACTCGACCCATTCCTCGACCCTCCCCAGGGTCGGCCTGGCTGGCCCGCACCACACCTCTGGGGGCCCCGAGCTGCACTTCGCCGACGGTCATCACGCCGGCGTCACCCAGGCCACCCAGAACACCGAGGAACAGACCGCGTACGACTGGACCGGCGAGTACCGGTTCGACATAGCCACCGAATTTCGGCTGACGGTCCGCCGGCTGGACATGGTCAGCCGGCCGTTGAACAACACGTTGACCCACGGGTACCGCAGTTGGGCGGGTCACACCGAGCCGGTGGTGGTGCGCCGTGCGGGCAACCTGGTTCTGCGGGTGCCGCGCGGACTGGCCGAGGCACAGCCACTGCAGGGGCCGAACCCGGTCATCGACTTGTCGGCGCTGCCCCGGCTGCCCGGCGATTCGTACATCACCGCCGCGCTCGTGGACGACGCGCTGCCGGCGGCGGAGGCGCTACTGGCCAGGGTGCTCGGCCCGGCCGCGGGCGACCCGGGGTTCCGTTCGTCGATCTCGCTGCCGGTGCTGCTGTCCCGCAGCCATCTGACCAATCACCTGACGAAGACGCTGGCCGGCCGGGAGTACCTGCTGGTCGACAACATGTTCATCCCCGGCCACTCCAGCGACCGGGTCAGTATGTGGCTCTCCGGCGACCTGTACAACCTGCGGGTGCTGGCGCCGATCGTCAACGCCACCGGCACCGGCCGGTATGCCAAACACCAGGCCGGCACCACTTCCTTCTCGAACCACGACCGGCTGCGCCCCTCGTTCGTGGGCGGCGTCGACCAGGCCGCGCAGACCCATCTCAACGACCCGGCCAACCCGACCCAGGCAGGGGCAACCGACACCTTCGACGCGAGCACTTCGGCCAGCCGGGTGGCGCCGCGCGGGGTGAACAACTCCGCTGGCGACAACTATCGTAACGAGACACACATCAAGCAGCAGGGCGAGGTTTTCCTGGTCGAGGCGGACGTGGTGCTGCGCCTGGCGGCGGAGCGGAACACGGACAACCCCCTGCTGCCCGCCCGGCACCAGAGCCGGGAATACAGCGACCCGATCACCGGAACGGTGTTCCTGGAAGTATTCGCCGACGAACTGGTGGAGCTGCAGGCGCGGGCGGCGGCCGCCAACGCCGCCGCGGCCGCGTTCGTCGATCCGGCGACCTGGCCGCGCGCGGACCGGCAGTCGCAGGAGTTCCCCCTCGATGAGCAGTTGATCAACGTCGGCGCGGAGATCGGCGACGTGCGCCGGGCCCCCAGCGAGGTGGCCCGGCGCATTCAACGCAAACTCGACCGGCCGGGGCCGATCAGGTTGACCAGCGAACCGGGTCGCCGAGTGTTCCGGGCGTACGAAGCGGTGCGGGCCTGGGCGTTCGAGCATCTGGAAGCGGTCGACCCGGCGGCCGCCGCGCGGGTATACGCCGAGCAGGCGCTCCTGCCACACCTAGAGTTGCAGCTCGCCGGGCCGAATCGGGCGGATCCGGCCGACGTGGCGGAGACCTGGACGAGAATCTGGGATCTGGTCCGCGAGGTCAACCAACGCCGCACCACGCCCGCGGCGCTTCCGCCGGAGGTCGCCTTGGCCGGGCTGGACAATGTGCACACGGCCCGGCAGGTTGCCCGGGCTCTTGGTCGCCACGTCCAGCTCGAAGACGTCGACCCGTTCGGCAATCCGGTGGTGCACCGCATCGATCCCGCCGGCCGGGTGTTCCGGCTGGACAACTTCGGCGAACCGTTGACCGCGCCCGCGGCGTACGCCATCCTCCTTGACGAGCTGAACCGGGCCAGCGCCGTCGACCCCGACGGTGAACCGGTGGATCCCGCGCGTTGGCAGGGCCGGCAGCTCGATGAGGACCGGATCCGCGCCGGGATCGACGATTTCGCGCTCTACGGGCTTTACCGCACCTCGTGGAGCCGATCGCAGACCTTCGAGCAGGCGATCCGGGGTGCGATCGCTGACCACGACCGGGCGCTCGCGGATGCCGTGGAATCGGTGGATCCTGTTCCACCGCCCCCGTCAACTCCCGCGGACTCGGACACCCGCAGCGTCCTGTCGCGCCGCCCGCGTCCTCGCGACGGGTCATTCGCCGAGTCGGATCACGACGAGGTGCGCGGTCCGAGCGACGCCGGATCGTCATACGACCCGCGCCCGGACGTTGGCGGCGACGGTGCCTGGCGCCGGCCCGGCCTGGACAGCCCGCGTGAGGACAGCGATGCCGAGGACGTGGCGTACCCGCCGCGGAGTGTGCCGAAACGTTCGTGGGGCACGACCACGCCACGCGCGAACCTCGGCGCGGGCGATCCGACGGACGACGGCCGGACCAGTAGCGATGGCAGCGGCGACCAGACAGGCGTCGGTAAGTCATCGACGTCCGACGAGCCGACGCCGCTGACATCGGCACAGTTCCCGCCGCCTCGGGAATCTGGCGCGGTGCGGCGTGATCGGGCGCTGGACGAGCTCGGCCCGGACGGACGCGCCGCGCTGCGTGAGCGCGCCGCGCAGATCGTCCGGCGGATCACCTTCGGGCTGGCCGACGACGAAACGGCCGCCTCGCATTACCCGGGCCGGGCGATCGAGTCGGGCGTCTCCCTGCACGAACAGATGCGATTCCTGCTGCCGAGCGAGCCGTTCGGCCGGCTGCAGGACGTGGCGGACGCGCTGCTCTTCGAGGGCCCGGGGGCGGCCGAACTGGTGGCCGACGGCCTGCGTTCCCAGGTGGAGACGGCGTTCGGCAGGCGATTGCGGCGACCGGCGCCGGACTTCGACGAGGTGGACCCGAACCGGATCGATACGGGACAGCAGGCTGCGCTGGGACGGCTCGGCCGGTACGCACGGTGGACTCCGCCGGGCGACGACAGTTGGTTCGCCTCGGTGCTGCGGGCCGCACGCGAGCTGCCCCAGATGCCGTCGGCACTGGCCGGCATCGACGTCCACGACCCGGACGCGCTGCGCGCGCTGATCCACGGTCAGTTCGCCGACGCGCCGGGCTTGTCCTCGGACAACGGTTTCCTCGTCGACCAGATGTTTGATGTCCGTATGGCCGCCCAGTTCCTGGGAGTGCAGATCGTCGTGGTGGACCGCAACGGCCGCCAACACGATTTCGGAGCCGGGTCGGCGATCTACCTCGTCCGCAATGGCAACCACTACATGCCGGCGTTGCCGGATCGGTCGGTGGGTTCGGTGGGTGGTGTTCCGGTGGTTGCGGCTGGTGTGGTGTCGGTTGGTGGGT
>NZ_BAAARV010000112.1:0-6582 GCF_039532525.1 Dactylosporangium salmoneum | reverse complement strand
ACGGTACGGGGTTCACGATCACCTATGACGCGCAGGGTGATGCGTTCGAGAAGTTCGACGACGGTACGGTGCTGGAGACCGATCCGAGCGGTAAGCCGATCCGGCAGATAGCGGCGGACGGCACGACCTACACGGATTTCGACGGCCAGGGCCGGCCAACGCGGGGGACCACGCCCAACGGCCTAGGCTTCACCATCGCCTACGACCCGTCAGGCGGTGCCACCGAGACGTTCGACGACGGCTCGGTGATGGTGACTGATCCGAGCGGTAAGCCCATCAAGGAAGTCACGGCGGACGGGACGACGTTCACCGGGTTCGACGACAAGGGCCGGCCGACTGCGGGGGTCACCAAGGACGGCCATCCCTTCACTATCACCTATGACGACCAAGGTGACGCGTTCGAGCACAACGACGACGGATCCGTCGTGGAGATCGGGCCGGACGGGAAGGTCATCAAGGAAGTCACGGCGGACGGGACGACGTTCACCGGGTTCGACGACAAGGGCCGGCCGACTGCCGGGGTCACCAAGGACGGCCATCCCTTCACCATCACCTATGACGACCAAGGTGACGCGTTCGAGCACAACGACGACGGATCCGTCGTGGAGATCGGGCCGGACGGGAAGGTCATCAAGATATGGACACCGGACGGCACCGAGATCGACTTTGCGGTCGAGATTCCCGCGCTGCACGATGCGATCGGTAAGGTGTCCGCGGAGCGGGACTCGATAAACGCCGACTTCACGGCGATGAAAGGTAAGTTCGCGACGATCGAAAGCCTCTGGCAAAGCCCGGCGGGCGCATCGTTCCCGCCGCTGGCCGACACCTTCAACACCGTGACGCAGTCGTTGCTGACGCTGCTCGACGATGCGATCCACCGGATGCAGACCGCCTACGAGAACTACGTCAACACCGAAAACACCAACGTACAGAACCTCAACTGAACAGGCTGAGCGCCGGCGGGTCGACCGCTAGCGCTCAGCCTGTTCCACTTCATTGGTACCACGCCGTTCCTCAGCTCTGGCCGGGGGTCTGGTTCTCCATCCTCGACGAATGGCCCTCGAGATGGACAGGCAGCGTGGGCAGGTCGGAGTCCTTGTCCGCCCTGGTGTAGAACTGGCCCGCATTGTTGAGCGCACGGACGAACTCGCCGGTCATCTCCACCGCGTCGGCCACCTGAAGCAGGACGTTGTCCGAAACGGCGCTCATCTGCTGCGTCCAGTCGGGGTGTGGATCCTCCAGGTGCTGCGGGTTGACTTTGCTGCCCCATTGTTCGCCGATGGTGTGGTCGTCGGGTACCGAGTAGATCCAGGACTTGGTGCTGGAGATGTAGTCCTTCAACGAGTTGTAGCTTTCGGTCACTTCGTGGGTGCGGTTCAGAATCTGCGAAGTGGCGCCCTCGATGCTGCCCGGTGACACCACATAGTTCGGCACGACCGGCGGTTCCTTGGGGCCCCGGGGTGGGACGGCGTGGCCGAACCGAGGGCCCGACGGCAGGTGGAGCGTGCCGTCCATCGGAGGCCCGAACAGCTCCCATGTCTGACCGAGGGTGGGCGGAGTAACGTCCGGCGGTACGTCGTCAGCCACGAAGATCACCTCCTGATATGGATCTGGTGCTCCATGGTGGCTCCGGATCGTGCGGCCCATCAACGTCCCGGATGTAATGACTGGCGGGTTTGATAAACCGCTCGATACGTTTCCCTGAAAGCAATGTGGTGTTGCGGACGCGTGCCCGCGGTCCGTACCGAGGCAGGAGGGGGCTCGATGCCGGTACCTCCGTACTACGGCGATCAATCGCTGGTCATCAGGGTCGACCCGGACGGCATGTTCGTCACCATGAACCAGGCGCTGGTGTTGTACGGCCAAGGCGTCGTCGACAGCATCAAGCGCATTGTCGACATCTGGAACAACTTGAAGCTCGGCTGGGTCGGCGACACCGCTGACGAGGCGAAGGCGTTCAACGACGCGTGGGCCACCGCCATGATCAACCTCTTCGGCACCGACGCGAATCCTGACGTGGGGATCCTTACCCATATCGCGGACGCTGTGATCCTCGCGTCCATCAACTACGGCGAGGCGGAGGACTCGGTGAACAAGATGTTCCAGCAGATGTCCACCTCGATGATCGCCGGCCGGGTCGCGGGAGGGCTGGGGGCACACGGCGACCCCAGCCGGCATCTCAACGACGGCCCGATCACTGAGAACACCTGACCGAACGACCGGAGCGCGGGCAGGCCGACCCGGCCGGAGAGGGACCCTAGGTGTCGTCAGACGTAGGTCGTGAGTCAACCGGCCCCTCCCACGACCAGGGCGCAGGAGCCACGGGCAAGCCGAATCCGTTGCCCGATCCGGCCCTGTTGCGCGCTTTGGCGGACAGGTGGGAGGCGCTCGCCGTCCAATTGCACGGACTGGCTTCGCAGGTGGTCAGCGCCGTCGCGGGCACGAACTGGTCGGGCGAGGCCAAGAACTCCGCGGTCGGCACGAGCGAGCTCGTCGCTGATTCCGTCCGGGCCGCGGGCGACAACGCACAGCAGATGGCTGACGGGCTGCGGGATTTCGCCGGCAAAGTCGATGAAATGCTGAAACAGCAAAAGGCCGCGGCGTACGCGTTCATTATCGGCTGGATCATCGACGTCGCGACGTTGGGCCTGGCGAGCCTGTTCTCCGGGCTCATCGAGGCGCTGGCGTCGCTTCTGACGAGAGTGATCAGCGCGCTCGGCGCGGAGTTGGCCACGGCCGAGATGTTGGCCGGGTTCGCCGCGAACGCCCTTGCCTGGGGCGGCATCGCCGCTGGCACGAGCATTGTCTCGCAGCTGGCCGGTGAAGGCATCGCCGGTGAGCATCTGCACATCGACCCGCTGTCGGTCGGTATCGCCGGCTTGATGGGCGGGCTGGTGGCGGGTGGCTTCAGCACCCGGTTCGGCCGCGGAGGCAAAGACGTCACAACGCTTCCGCGCAACGAAGAACCCGGTGGGTTGCCGGCGCTGGGCGGCGATCATTCACCGCTGCCGAAACCGGGCAACAATGTCGAGCCTGGCGGCGCGCCGGGCAACGGCCTCCATCTGGGCAGGCCGCCGGCCGTCGAACCAGGCACGGTCACTCCGCTGCGAGCGTCGGATGTCACTGTGGTGGACAGTGTCCGTACGCCGGCGCCGACCAGCAGCGTGCCGCACGACGTGCCCGGCCTGAACGGCGGCCGGCTCGAGGTGCCGAGCGGGGTGCGACCGGTCGACGCGGTGTCGGTGCCCGGCGGACGCGGAAACGATCCGGCACGCACAGTCGATCCTGTACGGGCGGGTACGACGGTCGAGCCGACCGCGCTGCCGAATGCGCGCAGTTCGGTGGTCAACCGGCCGCCGACCCTGGACGAGGCGACCGTCAGCAAGTCGCAGTTCGCCGGTGAGCCGCCGGTTTCCTCCAGCGCGGTACGTCCCGCGAATCTCGCTGCCGAGGGCCCGCCCCCAGGCCGGGTCAACCTCGACGCCGGTGGTCCGCCGGCGGTGCGCACTCCGACGTCGATGAGTACCGACGTGCCGTCGGTACGGGCACCGGGCTCGGCGGGCGGTGAGCTGCCGTCGGTTGTGGATCGGGTTGGTTCGGGTTCGGGTGGGATGAGGTTGGGGGGTTCGGAGCCGGTTCCGGGTCAGCCGGTGGTTCGGGGGTCCGGGGGTGCGGGCGGTACGGAGGTGCGGGTGTCGGCGGGTGGTGAGCCGCCGTCGGTTGTGGATCGGGTTGGTTCGGGTTCGGGTGGGACGAGGTTGGGGGGTTCGGAGCCGGTTCCGGGTCAGCCGGTGCTTCGGGGGTCCGGGGGTGCGGGCGGTACGGAGGTGCGGGTGTCGGCCGGTGATGCGCCACCGTCCACTGTGGAACGGGCGGTTTCCGACTCCGGTACCGGGTCCGGGCGGCAGTTGCTGCGGTACGACTCATCGGGCAATGCGGATCTCGTCACCCTCGCCAAGGAGCACGCGTGGCCGCAGAACGGGAAAACACTCGGTGGTTCGGGTACCGACGGGCCGCCCGTTCGGGCGGCGGGTGCTGCGAACAGAACGCCGGCAAGTGTGTCGAACCCGCCGCGAGACGCGGTGCCCGGCGACGGGCCGGCGGTCTCCGCGAAATCGGACTTGGCGGTGGACCGGTACTCGTATGTCGAGCTGCGGTCGGACGGCACGATGGTCCCGGGAAAGCTGTCCCCGAACGACGTGGTGGCCGACGTCAGGGCGGCCAGCGGAAAGTACCCAGGTGAGTCCGCGTCGGGCGTAGGCCGGATCGGGGCGCAGGAGCCCGGTGAACGGATCGTCACGTACAACCCGCAAGGCAAGCAGTGGGAGGTCACCGGCGTCAGTTCGGCCGGCGACCGGGCGGCGGCCGGGAGCGCCGGCATCGGCCGGCCGGGCCGGCCCGAGCCGGCACCGTCATCTGCCGGGAACGGGCCGCGGGAACAGTGGCTGCAACGAAACCCCAACGGCGACATCAACCTGGTGACGTTCGACCGGCCGCCGGTGCGCGAGGCGGCGCCGGCGGAGCGCGGTGGTGTCGAGTTCCACAGCCTGGACGGTTCGGGTGAGGGCTGGCAGTCGGTCCGGTTGTCGGGCGCCCGGCCGACCGTCGAGCCGGTGCACACCGCCACGCCCGCACGGCCCCAGGATCGTATGGACGCCCCGGCCAACCAGGAGCCGAAACGGGTTCTGGTACGCGATCCGCAGTCCCAGGAGTGGCGGGTCGTCAAGCAGTCCACGCCCGATGGCCCCGGCGGTCCAGGGGGAGCCCGGCCCGCCGCCGGAGAGCCGGACACGGCGCCGTCGTACTACCGGTACAGCGCGCGGACCAACCAGCTCGAACCGGTTCCGGTCAAGGGAGGCCGGGGGCTCGACACGGTGGAGGTACACCTCAACTCCGGCAAGGTGGAGGCGGGCGAGTTCCATCCCACCGGCGGCGGGAAACCGGACCTGCGGTTGCGCAGTGACGGTGCGCTCGAAGGGCCGGGGACCTCGACGGTCAGGCCGGGTGACCTGTCGTACGACGCGGTCGCCGGCGAGATCAGGATGAAGAACGGCGGGTTCTCTTCCGGCGATGGAGGCGGAGGCGAGGGCGGCTCATCCGGCGGCCGGCCCGGCGCCGGCCACTCGGGCGGTGGGACGTCCGTGAAGCCGGCGTCCCGCGGTTCACACACTCAGCTGGCCAAGGACGACGACGTGGTCTTCAGGCGGTCGCCGAAGCCGGAGACCGAGCAGGGCAATGCCACGGACGGCCCACGCGTCGGCCAGCGGCTGGAGACCGTGCTCGAAGAGCCGGACTCCTTCCCCGGTCCGGGCCGGGCCCTCGACGAAGGGGGTCAGAACAGGCCGCAGGCCGGCTCCGGGTCCGGGCCGGTCTCGGCCTCGGACGCGGCCAAGGGCTCGCGGACAATCTCCTACACCCAGGAAGGGCGGCCTGTGCTGGGTCGTCCGGCCGGGTCGCTGCCGGAGCCTCCGCCGCGGAACCCGACTACGCAGGACCCCGCCACCCCGGCGGCCCCCCATAAAGAGGCCTTGGCGGCTTCCGCGCAGGCCGGCGCGCACCGCCTTACTGAGCCGGCGGACCTGTGGGCGCGGCGGCAGAACGCCGGGCGCAACGAGACGCCGTGGCAACCGCAGCAGGTGGCGAACGACGTCGCACGTCAGGACCACCTCGTGCAGCTGCGGCAAGGGCTGGACGCAGGCTTGGACATCACCGTGCACGACCATGTGATCGTCCTGCACCCGCGCGATGTCCAGCCCGCGCCGGTCAGCCGCCCGAGCGGCCTCACCACCGTGGTGGTCGACGGCGTTACGGATATTGCGGCGATCCGCGGGCTCATCACGGCCCTGCCGCCGGACCGGATCGACGGGTTGCGCGTCGAGTACCCCGCCGCGCGGAAGATCGACGGTACCGCGGCCACCGACCTGGCCAACCGGATTCTGACCGGGATTCCCGGCAACGCAAGGCTGGAACTGCGGCCCGATCAACTGCAGCAGCGCTTGCCGCAGAGCCGGCACCTGGTACCCGTGGACGACGCCGGTCAGGTCACCTTCCCCGAGTTCGCCACCCACTACGACGTCTACCCATCGGACCGGCCCGCCCCGCGAGACACCCCGTTCGATCTGGCGCCCGGAGACGAGCCCGCGACGTTCCGGCTCGGCGGCGGGTGGGAGGCGGCGCAGACAACGGCGGGCCTGCATTTCCGTCCCGCCGGTGCCGAGGCGCCGCCGGTCGGCGGCGGCGCCGGCAACACGCCCAGGGTCGTCGTTGGCGTGCCCGGCACGGAGCCGCCGCCGGCCGTGCGGGTGCAGATCGACCGGCTGCTCCAGCAACTCCCAGACCGAGCAGAGATCGTCGAACACGGACCCGCCCCGCGGTTGGTCCACCCGGCCGCCGGGCCCGACGAGAGCCACCAGGGGGCGCTCGGTCCGGCCGAGCGCCAGCCGCAGCCGGCACCGATCGTGCGGCATGACGCGACTGTCTCGCTGGACGGGACCGGGACGATGCCGGCGTTGCCGAGTCGGTCGGTGGGTTCGGTGGGTGGTGTTCCGGTGGTTGCGGCTGGTGTGGTGTCGGTTGGTGGGT
>NZ_BAAARV010000111.1:0-753 GCF_039532525.1 Dactylosporangium salmoneum | reverse complement strand
GCGCCGGTGATCTACGAGTGACTCAACCAAGATCTGGCCGCTTTGTGGTGTGCCGTTCATCGGACTTGTCCTCGTGGGTCGCCGGCGCCGACCCGGCCCACCATGCTGGCCTGATCAGAAGCCTGTCCGCGCTTGTCGCGTGACTCATCACAGATGTGCCGCTGGGTGACCGTCTCCCGGGTCGACGCCGTCCGAACGTCGCCCATGTAGAGGAGACCTCGTGCCATCCGTCCTGACGGAACGACTCGTCGATCGCGTCGATGCGATCATCGGCGTGGACACCCACACCGACACCCATACTGCGGCGGTGGTCTCGCCGGTTGGCTCAGTCCTTGCCGAGCTCACCGTCATGGCCACAGCCGACGGAGTCGCCGCCCTGCTGGCCTGGGCCCATGAGCACACCAATGGGCTTGGCGCCGGCCGCCGCGCCTGGGCTCTCGACGGTGCACGCTCGCACGGAGTCGGGCTGCTGCGCGCGCTACGCACCGCCGACGAGACCGTCTTCGAGGCGCCCAAGCCCACGGCGACAGTCCGGCGTCGCGGCGGTAAGTCCGACTCTCTGGACGCGGTCCACGCCGCCCGAGCGGTCCTGGCCGCTGACCATGCCGCCGCGCCACGCGCCGACGGCGACCGCGAGGTTCTGCGGATTCTGCACGCCTGCCGCCGCCACTACACCGACACCCGCACAGCCACGGTCAACCTGTTCAAGTCGCTGATCCTCACCGCCGACGACGACCTACGTGACCAGTTCCG